>CAZZYE010000356.1:0-7484 GCA_964658145.1 uncultured Stigonema sp. | reverse complement strand
GGTTGAATTGGTGATGTTTCTGTATTAGGATTACTACTTTGCTTTTGTGCTTGAGCTAATTTCTCAATTAAGAGTCGTGCCTTCGTTTGGGATAAGTTCTTGCTTTTTGTGACTGTTTGGTTGACTTGTGTGAAGAGTGATGTTTCAGTTGCCGCCTCTGGGTTATTACCGTCGCGGGAACTAGAACCTAGAGACTGCTGGAGGGGATAGCCAACTGAAAGTTGCTGACCTAACTGGGCTGCACTTTTGACAGTGGTGGGAGGCGAAAATTCAGCTGGAAAAGTTTCCGGCCTACTGGGTGCCGATAAAGTCTTGGCGACTACTAACTCATTCTCAGTTAAATTATCCCCAGCAGTTTCCACCAATTTGACAACTGAGTGCAACTTGGTGTTGCCAGTAATTGGGATGGGATTTGCTTTTTGTACAGGTTCGAGGATTTGAGACGGTTCGGACGGCAAAACTGGATGAAGCATATTTCGGCACAATCAAGCTAACAAATAGCCAGTAAAAAATAGGAGGACACTTTCGTAAACTGGGTTCCCCAGCTATCGGAAAGTGTCCGTCCGGAAGGACTATTGACACATTTTGACGAACGAATGTGTGCCTTCTGCCTGGTCCTACTCTACAAGAAGCCGTGTACTAAGCGTCTAGGGTAAGCCAACCTGAAGACGGAAGAATACTTTCCGCCTTCCGGCAGTTGCGGATCATTTACCGCGCCTTTACTCTACTCTAAATCCCGACGACCAGGGTTACGCGCCGGATCGTTTGACAAAAATCCAAAGAAAAAGATGGCTAAGAAGGAAGCAACGACCACATAAACGATAATTTTTAAAGTTAGCACGGGGGTATCTCCTTTGAGGATGAGAAGCTTTCATTATCTGCTATACACAGAAAGATAGCTTTTTGATATTACCCAAATCTTATCCTTTTTTTGGAGCATACTGGTATAGACTCCAATTCACCTCAAAGCACCCAGAGGGTGACTTATGGCTTTCTTGCGCTGTAAGTCCAAGAGTGCAAGCGGCTTGTAAATTGATGAAATATTACAGCGACCATGAAATTTGGTGTTGTTGGGTTTTCTGACTTGTAGATGCACCTTGGGCAGAAGTTATGGACTTGTTAGTCTTTTGACGCTAACTATCCGCATAGGTTTCCCAAGTGATCGCTATATTTCTTTCATGTCATATCAATTTCAGGTAGTTACCTGTAAATTACAGCCAATTTCATCTATTTGAACCACAGACGCTCTTGTTGTGCCCCAAATTATGTGGTCTATTTACCGTAATTGCTGTAAATCGTACTTGCGCTGTCTTCGCGAACACAGCGCAACTACAAACTTTTTATAAGTGTTTAACAGAACATGATATCATTAAGTAGTTTTACTTAATCTTAAAATACCTATAGACAGATGATAACCTCAAGGAAAGACGCTAAGAAAATCTTAGCGCCTTTGCTTGAGATTAAATTCCTGAAATCATCAGTTAAGCTGATTTAGATACTAATTGACGCTCTTTTCTCCAGCTTTGAGGAGGCACTCCGTGGTGTTGACGAAATTGGCGGGAGAAATGACATGCATTTTGATATCCCACCGATGTAGCAATATGTTCGATTGTCTGACTAGTATTTTGGAGTAAGGAGCGTGCTGCCGCCATTCGCCGCTTAACAATCCAGCCGTTCACAGTTTCTCCCGTTTGCTTAGCTACTCTGTTGGTTAAGTAAGCTGATGAGTAACCAACTGCCTCAGCGACATCGCACAAAGTAATTCCTTGCTGATAATTTGCTTCAATAAAATCGAAAACTTCTTTAAGTTGGGGAAGCGATGGGAAAAATGACTGCGTATCTTTTGATGGAGCCGTGATTACGGATGACGGTTGAGGAATTTGCTGATAGCAAGTATTGTACCAGTACTGCATCACTTTAGTTTGCTTTTCTAGTCTGGTTGTGATTGCTCTTAACAACTCCTCTACTGTAGCGGGTTTAGTAACATAGTCATCTGCTCCTAAGTCCATACCTTTACGGATATCTGCCTTAGTATTGCTGCCGGTGAGAAAAATGAACGGAGTAATTGCTGTGACAGGATCTTGACGCAGTGCAGCCAAAACGCCGAAACCATTCATATCCGGCATCATAATATCGCAAATTACTAAGTCGGGTAGATTTTCTTGTGCTTTCTTGATCCCAACCCTACCGTTTTCAGCACCTATAGTGTAAAAACCTTCAGCCTCAAGACCGTCTAAGAAAATGTTGCGGGTTATGGCATCATCTTCAATTACTAAGATTTTTTTTGACGATTCCTGCATCATGTTCAATCACTAGAATTTATGGGAGCGAATAATTACTAAATTTGTCAATAGTCAAAAATTGAACTATGGACTTTGGACTAAGCTAAGCGACAGGACATTTGTTGATGGCAACTTGACAGTAAAAGTAGTGCCTACACCAACTTCACTTTCCACAGCAATTTGACCGCCATGTAATTCCACAAGGGTTTTAACAATGGATAGCCCTAGTCCAGTACCAGGGATACTGTCAACATTACTACCTCGATAAAATGGCTCAAATATTTGTTGTTGATCTATTCCCGGAATCCCAATTCCTTTATCTTTAATTTGAAAAATTACGTGCTGTTTTTCGCAACCAAGTTCAAAAGTAACTTTGCTGCCTACAGGAGAATACTTCGTAGCGTTTGAGAGCAAGTTCGTGAGGATATGCTGTAGGAACTTTGGATCTAAATAGGTATTTGTGCAGTCACCAAGGCTGACAAAATTGATTAACCTTTGGTTACCACTTGCCAAGTGCATCTGTGCTACAATATCACGACAAAACTGATGAAGGTTGAGGGGTCTGGGGTCGCACTTTAATTTCGCTGCTTCTGCCCTACCAAACAACAAAATCTCATCTAGTAACTCACTAATTTGTTGAACAGCTGCTTGAATTAAATCGAGATAGGAGCGGTTTTTCTCTTCAGTCCATTGGTGAAGATGACGTCTGAGTAAGTCAGCAGAGAATGCAACAATATTTAGCGGAGTACGGAATTGATGGCAGAGGGTGGAGACAAAGCGTTCTCTGACTTCACTGAGTCGTTTTGCTTGCTCAAGAGCTTGACGCAGCTCTGACTCTGCCTGTTTATAATCGGTAATATCTATGGCTGTGAGCATTTCGACTGGCTGAGAACCAAAATCAAGCACTCCATCAAGCACTTCCATTGTGCAAGCTAGCCAGCGCACCATACTATTCTTCGTGAGAATTTGCATTTCCTGGTACTCACTACTAGCTGCTCCATCTTGCTTATGGACCTGCCTCAACTTTTTGCTCTTAATCAGTTTGTCAATATTAAAGTTATTTATTAATTCGTTTCTCGTGTAGCCAGTGAGTACCTCGGCTGCCGGATTCACATAGCAAATATGCTTTTCTTTAATCAAAAAAATGCTAGCATCTGTCGTTTCTGCCAAAGTACGAAATCTAGCTACGTTCAGCTTTAATGCTTCCTCAGTTCTTTTTGATTCAGTAATGTCCCAAATACTCCACACTCTGCCGATAATTTTGTCACCTAAGCGCTGCGGCTCAGAGTAGTGTGCGAAAATTCTTCCATCCTTTAATTCTATTAAATCGTAGCTCTCCCGATCTAATTTGCTTGATGTTCCCCAAACAACCTGATGAAAAAGTTCTGGGTCTTTTACTTGGCTCTCGAAAAATCCTTTGACTGTGTCACATTTCTTGGAAATAGCAACCGCTTTCGGGAATTGCCACATCTCTAAAAATTTCTGGTTGCAGTAAAGGACTTCTCCCTCAATGTTCACTGCAAGTATGCCATTTGCAGTCGAGTCGAGGGTGGAACTAAGTATACTCAGAGATGTTGCTAGTTCTG
Organism: uncultured Stigonema sp.; assembly: GCA_964658145.1. GTDB lineage: Bacteria > Cyanobacteriota > Cyanobacteriia > Cyanobacteriales > Nostocaceae > Stigonema. The sequence goes on along the minus strand of CAZZYE010000356.1, from coordinate 3,616 downwards.
ACTTTGTATTTTGATATTCATCAACTTCCTGTAGCAAATCCTCCTCGACATTAAATGATTTATCTATGTCCTGTGGCACACTCCACTCTACCCCAGAACTTAAGTTCTCCTGAACATTCCTTTCACGGACAAAGGCGCAAATGAACTCTCTACCTTGGTGTTCTGCATAAGAAATGGTGATTTCTACCGGAAATATCCGACCTCCCTTTGTCTGATAACGAGATTTATAGGTGAGGAAACGCTGTTGCTTGGTGGACGCGGAAAAATTTTTCTTGAGATATTTCCATTGCTCTGACCAATCTTGCAGCGAAAAATCTACATCCAGATCTTGCAGGGTCATGGACAGTAATTCTTCACGGGAATACTCACTTTTACGGCAGATCACATCATTCACGTAGAGGAGCCGCGCGTTAACTCCCAGGCAAAAGGCAGCCTCTACAGCACTGTTAATTAGAATTTGAGCAAACTTTAACTCCTCCTCCTGTGGCAGTAACTGAGAATTAGATTCAATAAATGTATATTTTCCGAAAGTCATAGCCCTCTTTCACCTTTGAGAATTCGACACCATAATTGTCACTGGGCTTGTTATCACAAGTTTTCTAAATTTACTGTTAGGATCGTCACTTAATTAATTATTACTATCAGATTAACCTATCAAATATTCTCTGGATTTAATCGAACTTCATTAAATCTTTAAAAGCCTTAGAGGTCTTCATGGTTACGTTATATAAAATACATCTAAGCTAGATATTGTCTGCCTTGATGATCCAAGCCATATTATGATATTGAGATCTGCTTTCTTAAATGAAATCGGTCTAAAAAGATTTTTCTACAAAGACATAATGTTTTCACTGATTCTGCGTAATTATTACGTACTTGTGATGTATATTCAGTAGCTCTAAGCTTCGAGAGCTTCTACTTTCATAAGAAAGTAATGAACAGCAATTTGCTAGCTGGTTTGGAGAGCGCTGTGGCAAAGTGTTCACGATACATATTTTTAATTGTTTATGCTTTAGTTTGATTTTGGTAACCGTGAATCTGCATAGCAGTTTGATAGTCTCAACTTAGTATAAATGGACATATCTTCTCTCATAAACTTAATTCCTGTTAACTTACTTACTAATCTATATAACTATGAGATAAATGTTCAATTCATCAGTCAAAAGAAACACATTTAAGTTTTGTAAAGCACGTGCATATTGTTTGTAATCTACCACAAGAAATAAAATTTGTAAAATCTGTTTGTATCCTGCAAAACAAATCTTGGATCGATAAGTAAAGATGCTTAGACTCTTATCAGACTTAAATTTGCCAGTAAGTTACGTTTTTTTCTGATATACGCAGAAAAAACGTGATATCGAATACATTTTTTTTTGGGAATCTATCAAAAGATATAATTATTTTTTACGTAAGTGTAAGTGTTATATTTAGCACAAACAAAAGCGAAAAAATAGACAAGCCGATCAAAAGATTTTTCATTGCAAGTTTATGTTGAGCTTTTGTAATCTTGTTGGTATAAGCACAGTTCTAATTGTTTCGTTCCCTATACAAGCTTTTAAGTGACGGCAAAATCGGTAGTTAATCGAGTTGGATTAAAAGTATTAAGCAACACAGTCTTGGATAATCATTAAGAGTGACTGTAAGCGCAAGAGCAGTGTAGGAAGCAAGTTAGCACCCTTTCCCAAATTCAGTAAGTACGTATAAGCAATGAGTCCAACCAATACTCAAACAACCTCCCCAATCAGTACAAAGCAAAACCAAGAAGTTCAACTGAATGGTCACCTAGTCAATGGTCATGTAGAGTCTGCAATCGAGTCTACAGATGAAGCAGAGCGTTTGCCAACGGTTACTGATGTACTCGTCCAAATGCTAGAGAATTTAGGAGTTTGCTGCGCTTTTGGTGTTGCAGGAGGTGCAATGGCAACCCTTTGGGGTTCGCTGTCGAATAGCACAATGCAAGTGATTAACTGCCGCCATGAATCCGGGGCAGCCTTTGCAGCAACTGAAGCATATTTTGCTAGCGGTAGTCCAGCGGTAGTGTTCACCACAGCAGGGCCTGGGATCACCAACTCCTTAACCGGGTTATTTGCAGCCCGTGGAGAAGGTGCAAAAGTGATTCTCCTGTCGGCTTGCACCTCAGCAGCACAGCGCGGACGTTGGGCAATTCAAGAAACTAGTGCCACAACATTGCCCACAGGAGGAATTTTTACCTCAGGAGAACTGTTCGACTATGCTACCACAGTCGAATGCGCTGCTCAATTGCCACAGATTGTTCGGTCCTTAACTCTGGGTTTGTCAAAACCAGGAGGGTTTGTTGCCCATTTGAGCATTCCCACCATAGTGCAGTCAAGTTTGGTTGATGAAGTTTCATTGCCCGATTTAGGAGTTTCTTGTTCTCTGGTATCGCCAAGCCAAGATGCGATCGCCAAAACATTAGCGTTACTGTCAGAAGGACCGTTTGCCATTTGGGTTGGCTTTGGGGCACGTGATGCAGCAGCAGAAATTCTCCAACTTGCCGAGAGAACTGGGGCGGCGGTGATGTGTTCACCTCGCGGCAAGGGTATCTTTCCCGAAGATCATCCTCAGTTTGTCGGAGTCACAGGTTTGAGCGGTCATGGTTCGGTCCTGACATACATGCAACAGCAACCTCCTTTGCGCACACTTGTACTAGGCACACGCCTTGGCGAACCTACTTCCTTCTGGAGTCCGACAATGGTTCCAGAAGGCGGCTTTATACATGTGGACATTGACCCAAAAGTTCCAGGTATAGCGTATCCAAAAGCTGAAACCTTCGGTGTGCAGTCTGAAATCAAAATCTTTGTGCAAGCACTTTTGGACCACAAAGACTTGATGGTAGGTGCGCCTACAGGTTTGTCGCTGCCTAATCCTTCCGTTGAGGAAATTCCTTCAGGTGAAGAAACACCAGTCAGACCAGAAGTGTTGATGCAGGCAATTCAAAAGGTAATTGTCGAAGGAAGCGATGCGATCGTGATGGCAGAGTGCGGTAACTCCTTTATTTGGGCAACGCATTTCCTCCGATTTACCGAAGCAAACCGTTACCGAGTCAGCACCGGCGTCGGAGCAATGGGTCATACTGCCACAGGAGTAGTGGGAGCTGCGATCGCACATTATGGCAAAGCTGTCGCCATTGTCGGAGATGGGGCAATGCTAATGAATAACGAACTCAACACAGCTGTGAAATACGAGATTCCCGCTGTGTGGATTATACTCAACGACTCCCGCTACAACATGTGTCATCAAGGAATGGAAATGTTGGGAATGACAGGTGCAGATGCAACAATTCCTGAGGCAGATTTTGCCATAATTGCCGGCGGCATGGGAGCTGAAGGTATCCGTGTCCATAAAGAGTCCGATCTTGAAGCAGCCCTAGAAAAAGCGATGACAGCCACTGGTCCCTTCGTAGTTGATGTATTGATTGACCCAGATCGACGTGCACCATCTAAAGGACGCAATCAAGGTTTAGCAGCACAAGGAGCAAAATCAACTCCAGCTAAAAAGACCGCCGCCCATGTTTCATTTCCAAATATTTAATAGCTAATGGCTAATGGCTAATGGTGAGACAGCCCTGAAGGCGGGTTTCCCGCCGTAGGGGACT
>CAZZYE010000355.1:1233-7496 GCA_964658145.1 uncultured Stigonema sp. | reverse complement strand
TTCAGCTACACTACCAATAAAAAAATCATTGGTTCTCATGGTGGACTTTTCCCCGAAGAAGTTGTGGTTGGTGTATCCGTTCTGCGGAAATCCGTTCAACGCCGTTCTGTGTTCATCTTGTGCCGTGGTGAAGGCAAACCCAGACAATCAGGAGAACTAGAGATTACTATCCATAATCTCAACTCAGTACCGTTAACAAACCTTTGTTTGTACATTCATGAATTGCCCTCTTTCAATTCTGGAAAATCTTTAGAGGAGAAAATTCCAGCTAATCAGCGCTTAACATTCACAGTTACAATTCCCGAAGTACCTGAATTGCCTTTTACTCATCAGGGCGATCGCCTATCCTTATCCGGCGAATTAATCTTTCAATTTGCGAATGCTGAAGCAGGAAGCGCCAACCTCGCTTCTGATTCAACAATCATCATCAACCAAATATTCAGTAGTGGGTTTAATATCGATGAGTTCTTATGAAGCAGTAGCCTACAACAACGATTTAGTTCGTGATGTCTTTGGAAATCTCAGTATTGATAAAACCCGACTCCCATCGAGTGGACTAAGTTCTATTGGTGTGCCGAGCTTTGTTGCTGAATGGCTACTCGATAAAATTGTACCCGGTTCCGGACCACTTACGGCAATAGAATTAGAAAAAGTCAATAATCTTGTCAAACAAGCATTTCCCCGCAAAGATGACCGCAACGAAATCATTTTTGATTTAACTCAGGGGGAAGTGCGAAAACTTATTGCCCTTCTGCAAGTGCGAAACAAATTAGAACAGGGAGGAATAGTCATTCCTGAACCTTTAGCACAAATCCCAGTGCTAAATTTAACTGAATGCAGTATTGCCACAGAAATTGTAGAACGCTACAAAATGCTGCTGCGTCAGGGAGTTTGGGGCAAAATTAGCCTTGCGATGCTTCCCGAAAATAAGGTGGAAGTCATAGGCTTTGAACCATTCCAATATTCACAAGTTAACTTGCCTGCTTACGCTGACTGTCGGGCAAAGTTCAACACACAAGAGTGGCGAGACTTACTGTTTTGCTCAATGGGTTTTAACCCCCAGCATCCTAATTATAATCAAGAAGCAAAAACGTGGATACTATCAAGGTTACTGCCATTAGTGGAATCTAACTACCATATTATAGAATTAGCTCCTAAAGGGACTGGTAAAAGCTTTGTCTTTGAAAATATCAGTAGTAAGGTTACCTTGATTAGCGGTGGTAAAGTGACTCCTGCCCAGCTTTTTATTAACGGCAAAACTAAAGAAGTGGGCTTACTCGGTTGCCACGATGTTCTGGTTCTAGATGAAGTTCAGAGTTTAACTTTCGACAATCCCGATGAGGTTATTGGTCCACTCAAAAATTACCTTGCTAGTGGTCGCTATAATCGTTCTGGCTTCGCAGATATTTCTAGCGATTGTGGATTAGTTATGTTAGCAAATATTGAATTAAATGAGCAATTAAGACCTCGCCATGAAGATAATTTAATCACTAACCTACCTAAGTTTTTTGCCGAAACCGCATTACTAGACCGTTTGGCTGGCATCATTCCCGGTTGGGAAATTCCTAAGTTTCAAAGAGAAATGATAGCTTCTCAAGTTGGTCTAAAAATGGATTTCTTTGGTGAAGCATTGCTATCTATGCGCCAAGACAATCGCTTCATGTCCTATGTACAGCAGCATACGGAATTTGATAAAAACGCGACTGTTCGTGACCAAAATGCCATCCTGAAGTCAGCATCAGGTTTTCTGAAAATTCTCTACCCCCATTTGGAATTAACATTAATGGACTACCAGCGTGATTGCTTGGAACCAGCTAGGAGGCTACGCCAAGCAATCCGTAACTCGCTATATTATCTTGATGATGAATTTAGACAACTAGGTAGAGAAATTTACGTTGAAGTAAAGTGATGAGAAAAAGTAAAATCACTCAATGGTTGCTTGCGAAATAACTTTCCCAGCTTCAAAACTTTGGGAAAACGCGATCGGGCCAAGTCGTTAAACTTTTATCTGTTACAGCTATTTTCTGGTAGATAGACCTTTTTTGTCTCACCCAAAGTCGAGGCAGTGCGCATGAGGCGGGTTTCCCGCCGTAGGCGACTGCCGTCGCAAAGACGCAAAGAAGAACGCTAAAAGCCACACTATGCTGACTCCAGCAATGGGAGTCAACAAGTAGTTCTACAAAATTACGCCAACTGACAATTAAAGGCGGTAGTAGTAACAAATGTTGACGTCAAGGAAAACAGATGGGTCGTTTTTCCTTGGCGATCGCGCATACTTAAGTATATTAGTTACTGTCAAACCAAACTTCTAAATCTCTTGCCGAAGTAAAATCTAGTAATGCCTCACCTAAATCCTCTAATTCAGTAGTTGACAAATTTTGAATACGCTCTTGCTGTTGGGGAGTTAGCATCCCAACACGACGATTAAGTTGGCGTAAAATCAGTGCCACAGCTTCCTGTTTCTTTCCTTGTTCGATTCCTTGTTCCATCCAACTGGTAACAATCTGCATCACTCCCTCCTGTTGTCTTTGTTCAATGCTAGCAAGTTGCTCAACAAACAGTGCTGTTTCTTGAGCATTTAGTTTGAGGTAGGTGTCAATAAACCCAGAAATCAACTGTACTTGTGCAGGGTTTAATCCCAAACTAGCAAGTAATTGTAGTGATAATAGCTTAACTCGATAACGTTCAGCTTTATCCATCCGCATCTTTGCCATTAAGGCACTGGCTACAGGATTTCTTTTGTTGACAAATTCCTGCCAATGTAATTGATTTAGCTGGATGACTGAGTAATTGAACTCTAATACAGTCTTGCCAAACAACTCTATACGATAGGAATTTGGTTCTATCTTGGTAGGTGTATCGTAAGAATAAATGACAATCGGATAAATAGGAAGAGCATATTTTTCGCGCAGGCGAGCAAAGTAGGTGAACATCCGCTCATTGAAATTAGTTTGAGAGTAAGATTGATGTTCAATATGGATGATAAACAAAGTATCCTGACTTTTAAATGATGCTTGCTTAAATCAATAATTTTCTTTTCTCCCTCAGTCACATCAGTAAAAACTTCTTGCGGTAAGAAGCGGAGCGAGTTTGGTTGCCAGTCCGCACTAATTTCAGGAAAGAACAATTCGATAAACTCAGGAAAGAAGTTACTGAGGAGTTGTTTAAATAGGCGATCGTGTTCAATCATTGAGGAATTTTACTACATATGTGTATAGAATAGAGGATGTTGCTCCGTAGTTCAAAAAGATTTCACTAACTGCGTACACTGAATGTCTTCCCGCAGGAATGACACGAAGAACGCATTCACGCAGCGTCACGAAGTGAAGGTCAACTGAACCTCAATACCTTGGTGCATCCTAAACCTATTCAGAGGGTAGTGGAAAGAACACAGCAGGTGAAATATGAAAAAACTCTGCTAGTTCTTGAATGTGTCTAGTTGTGAGTTTACGTTTCTTTTTAAAGATGGCAGACACTATGGATTCTGTTTTGAATATAGGTATTAAATCTTTCTGACGCAGACCGTTCTCTTCCATCAAAACTTTGAGAAGATCTACTCCATAAATATCAGGAATAGGCTCTTGTGTTTGCTCATACTCATAAACCAAAGTGCCTAAAATATTAAGGTAATCTTGTTCATCTAGTGTTAGTGGAGCGCGGTCAATCAGAGAGTTAATACATGATTGAGTTGCAAGCATTTCCTCCTCAGACTTGATGGTTCGGGGAGGAAATGCCTGTAGTAGTTCACTATAGGTCAGACGCTTATCAGAACCAGTCGTCATTTTTCCATTTGTCCGTGTTGTATTCCGCATGAGTTAAAAAGTTGCGAATAAATACTTTTTTCCTCATGCTTGTAACTGATTACTTAAGGCTACCCACTGAGCTACGCTTAGGTCTTCAGCACGGACTTGCGGGTTTATATCTAATTCTTCCAGTAATTCTGTCAGGCGATCGCGTTCTACAACCGATTGCAAATTATTTCGTAACATTTTACGCTTCGCCCCAAAGCCCAACTTTACCAAAGTCTCGAACTTACGTGTATCCAAAGCTGGTGGTTCGCTAGGGCGTGGAACAAGCCGTATGACTGCTGAGTCTACTTTTGGTGGTGGGTAAAATGCTCCGGCTGGGACTGTACAAATTAACTCACACTTTGCCAGATACTGCACCCGCACCGACAACGCCCCAAATGTTCTCGACCCAGGGAGAGCAACCAGTCTTTCTGCTACTTCTTTTTGTACCAGCAGCACCAACAAGTCGTATGGTTCCGGGTTTGGGTTAGCAATTGTACCTAGCAGTTTTTCTAGAATTGGTCCAGTGATATTGTAGGGAATATTGGCAACAACTTTATGAGGCTTTTGAAAAGCTGGAAATTGTTCTAGAAGAGGTGGTACATCCAGCGAGAGAAAATCTCCTTGCAAAAGCAGAAAATTATTATCACGACCAAACTCTTTTGTCAATACCTTGCACAAGTCACGGTCAATTTCGACTGCAACTAGAGATTGTACCAAAGGTAAGAGGCGACGAGTCAAAATGCCAGTACCAGGACCAATTTCTAGGACGCGATCGCCTGGTTGTAAAACGGCAGCCCGCACAATTTCGTTGAGGGCTTTTTCACTTTTCAGCCAATGCTGAGCAAAAGTCTTGCGCGGTTGGATCATGAAATTGACAGAATCTGTTTAACTATAACTAGTAACGCAACTCCAATCATGACGATCAGTGTCACCTTACCACCAGGAACCACCAGTTGATTCACACTATTTGAGTGTGAGTATTCTTCACGTTGCTTCCAACTCATCAATGCCGGAATAATCCCTCCTAAAACTGAGATACCGAACGTTCCAGCGTAATCTAGGGCATGAAAGAAAATGCTGGGACTGATCACCGAAAGACTCATAGGCGGGAAAAGAATTAATGAATAGAGTGACAGACGACCAGAAGGTTTATCAGGTGCAACAGGGGAAATATCTTCAAAGAAATTCAGCAACCCGTATACAACTCCAATAAATGATGTCACGATCGCAAACTCTGAAAAAACGAATAGTAGCACTCCTAACCACTCTCCTGCACCCCCTAATCCGAGAGTTTGCAGTGGGTCAAAAACAGTACCACCAGAGGTATCGTTTACCATTTCGGGACTAACGCTTCCCAAAATCACAGCATTCCATGCTAGAAACATGATCAGGGGAATTACAGAACCAATGACGATAGACAAGCGAATCTTTCGGGCATCTCCTTCTAGCTGAGCCACAATTACCGGAACAACGTTATGGTAAAATAGCGCCACCAACATAACTGAGACGGCGGGAGTCAGCGCACTCCAGTCCTGAAATAAGAATTGGGCAGTCCTGACGTGCGTCGAGCCTAGGAACAATAGTCCTAAGAATGAAGCAATAACAATTGCCACGAACACACTGTTCAATTTCTCAACAAACCTTTCTCGCCCAAGATACATAATACCACCAAATAATAGAGAGAACGCCGTTGTTCCTATCCATGTAGGCACGTTCTGCACACCCCACACTTTAGAAGCCGCAGATACTAAAATCTCTCCACCTTGGGAAATGTACGCCACAAGCAGGGCGTATTGCAAAAACAGATAGACGCCACCAGCAATCTGCGCTCCTAGTTTACCAAGTGTACGCTCAATAATTACCAATAGACCTAAACTTGGACGCCCTACAAGACGCATTGTCCTCAAAGTCACCTCTGCAATTAAAAGCCCTGAAACCAAAGTGTATATCCAAACAGCAATGAGCAGGGCTGAGGATGGCACAACGCCAGACGGCAGAGTAACCGTAGGTAACGCGAGAATTCCAACACCAACCGTTGCTCCAGCAACCAGCGCAGTACTTCCTAAAACACTACCTGCTTGATGGCTGAGCTTACTTCCATCAAGTTCGAGGTGAGAAAATAATCGAGTTACTTCCGGAGTATCCACCTTAAGAACTGTCTTCATAGGGGTCACGTTAATATCCGCGCATTTTCAAAACACAATGTTAACTTATGTAACACATCTTGGCAAAAACCCTTGTTCAAGGGAGTGGGGGAGCCAGCGCGCATGAGGAGGGTCTCCCTCCGTAGGCGACTGGCGTAGTGGGGAGTGGGGAGTAGGGGAAGAAGGGAAATCAATAAGTTCAGCCGCAAGAATGAAGATTATTTATACATAAAGCGAATATGCTCAAAGCCGAACGGGCTTAATACAGGAATCAAGGCAATGTACGGCGATCGCAACCAGACAAATTTTAGCTTCAGTTGCTCCGACC
>CAZZYE010000355.1:0-1223 GCA_964658145.1 uncultured Stigonema sp. | reverse complement strand
AAAAAAGAGCGACAGCAGGCAAGGGCTTGTTGCAGAAACTGTCTACTTGTATGCTAATCCTCTTTATGAGCGTTGGCATGGGATTACTCAGTGGTTGGTTTAGCACAGCTTTGGCATTGCCAAACCAGCAACCGCGCCTCCCAACTTCTTTTAGTTTGGCGCAAGTCGGCAGTACCTTTCTCGCACAGGCTGATCCAGAATCCAACTTTGTCACACAAGCCGTAGACAAAGCAGAGTCTGCCGTCGTCCAAGTGAATGTTTCCCGTACCTTGGGAGGGGATGTGCCAGATTTCCTCAAACCCTTTCTAGGTGGTGCGCAAGCAGTGCCACCTTCAGCACAAATTTTACAGGGTATTGGCTCTGGTTTTGTGATTAACTCAGCAGGACTGATTTTAACCAATGCTCATGTCGTAGATCAAGCAGATACGGTAACCGTCTCTTTTCAAGATGGTCGCATTTTAGCAGGTAAAGTTTTGGGGAAAGACCCGGTAACTGATGTAGCTGTGATTCAGGTGCAAGCAGATAACTTGCCGACGGTGATCATCGGTGACTCTGACAAAGTCCGACAGGGACAATGGGCGATCGCCATTGGTAATCCGTTAGGTTTACAGGAAACCGTAACGGTTGGCGTGATCAGTGGAATTGAGCGATCCAGTTCAGCCATTGGTGTACCAGATAAGCGTGTTGGTTTTATTCAAACCGATGCCGCAATCAATCCAGGTAACTCCGGTGGACCACTTTTAAATGCCAAAGGTGAAGTCATCGGCATCAATACTGCGATCATCAAGGAAGCGCAAGGGCTTGGATTTGCCATTCCCATCAACACCGCCCAGCAGATCGCGCAGCAGCTAATTACCACGGGTGAAGTACAGCATCCCTACATTGGCGTTCAGATGCTAGCCCTCAATCCTCAAGTTAAGCAGCAAATCAACAATGCTCCCAACAGTAACATTCAGGTTGAGGAAGACCAAGGAATTTTGGTTGTCATAGTTGGAAGAGGTACCCCAGCAGCAAAAGCCGGACTCAGGGCAGGTGATGTGATTCAAACAATCAACGACCAGCCGGTGAGTAAAGTAAACGCCGTGCAGCGGTTAGTAGACAAAGCGGGAGTCGGTGGCAAGTTACAGGTGGAAGTTAAGCGAAATGCGCAGACTGTGGCATTAACGGTGGAACCAGAGCAACTTCCCAATATTCAATCTCGGTAATTGCTAATTGCTAATTGC
>CAZZYE010000354.1:0-7502 GCA_964658145.1 uncultured Stigonema sp. | reverse complement strand
CGCTCGACGCGGCTACGCCGCGCCATTGCTTGTGCCAGTTGCGTAAGTCCTGTTTGTGTAGGAAAATAAAAAAGCCCGGTTGCATGAAAGCGTCCGGGCTTGGGATTATTTTACTGTGCATTCAAGCTGACATTACCTTGATCGCCAAGGTAAATTAATGGCGTCGGACAACCAATTAGGCACTACTCTTGTAGGTTAACTTTGACGACCTTGTTCTTTTCTTCTTCAGCCTTGGGCAGTATCAGATTCAGAATGCCATCTTTGTATTCTGCCTTAACATTGGTGTTTTGAATTCGCGCTCTTAATGGAATTACACGCTGGAATTTTCCATAGTGGAATTCAGTCACAGTACGACCTTTATCTTCAGTCTTGTTTTCCGACTTGCGCTCGCCACTGATAGAAACTGCATTCTCGGTGACTTGCACATCCAAGTTTTTAGCTTCGATTCCTGGAAGTTATAACTTCAAATGAATAGCATCTTCAGTTTCATTAATTTCAGCAGCAGGAACCCGTGTAAGAGCTTCTTCCCCTACTGTGGATGGTACTAAAGCTGAATTAAACAAGTGGTTCATTTGACGTTGAAGAGTGTTGAATTCAAGCCTTGGTTTGTAACGAACTAACATTTTGGGCATCCCTCGTTTAAGACTTATCAATTTAAGATTTAAATCGTTGCTTTAATCTCATATTAGTAATTAACAATCCTCGAATAAATTCGGTTTTTATCACTAAATAAATGATGATTACCGACCCAGAAAATAAGCATGTTTTAAGGCAATACGGTTCAGTTAAGGCTTTGATCCCCCCTCGCCCCCCTTAAAAAGGGGGGGAAAAAAGCCCCCCTTTTTAAGGGGGGTTGGGGGGATCAAGAGGGAGTAAACGTTACTAACTGAACCGTATTATGTTTTAAAGGTGTGGAAAATCGTAATATATTGGTACGGTAAACCGCTGTTAAGGATAATTAATTTCTCAATATAAAACCACACTGCAGAAAACAGTGTGGCGTCCAACTTATCTAGATAACTGGTCTACCCTAAAAAAACAACTCCTTAATCCCCGCACTGCCAATTTCCACCGCCAGCGCCGCCAATAGAAAACCCAAAAGCTGAGTAATAATCACCTCACCCTCTGCACCCAGCCACTTGTCAATGGTGTTTGCCAAACGTAAAATCAACCAACTGACAAACATCGCTGCCAAAATACCCAGCACTACGCTCAGATTTGGATTGGCAGCTTCTGAAATTAACAGCATTACACTCGTCAGTGTACCAGGTCCGGCTAGCAGTGGCAAAGCTAGTGGGGTAATTGCCACATCGCGATCTTGATCAATGATTGGCGTATCTGATTCTCCTTGGAGCATTTTTAAAGCAATGAGTAATAGTAGCAGTCCCCCAGCTACTCGTAAAGACCCGAAGCTGACGTCTAAGTAATTTAAAATAAATTGACCACCAAGGGCAAAGAGCAAAAGCACTCCGATTGCTACCAAAATCGCTTTATCTATAACTTTGTTTCTTTTCGCTGGTTCCATACCTTTCGTTAGAACTAAAAGTATCGGTATATTACCCACAGCATCCGCAAGGACGAACACAGCGACAAAAGTTTTGACTAAAACAGAGATAGAAATATCCACAGATGACAGGGTTTATCAGGGTTTTCTCACAACCTAACCTGAATCCCGCCCTGTTTTCTAGAACCCTTAGCAAGATTCAAGTGAGGAAACCGGGGTGATGAGCGTAGCGGTCTTCTTTCAAGTCAATATAGATCTTGATAATCTACTCCACACAACTCCACTGTTCGCGCTTTGAATTTATGAAGTCTTATCTAGCCGCCGCTGTTCAAATGACTAGTGTGTCAGATCTCCAAAAGAATTTGGCACAGGCAGAGGAATTTATCGATCTTGCTGTACGTCAGGGTGCTGAATTGATCGGTTTGCCAGAAAACTTCTCCTTTATGGGAGAAGAGAAGGAGAAACTTGCTCAAGCCGATGCGATCGCAACTGTTACTGAAAAATTCCTCAAAACAATGGCTCAGCGTTTTCAAATTACCATCTTAGGAGGTGGCTTTCCAGTTCCCGTAGACAGTACAGGTAAAGTCTACAACACCGCCTTACTCATGGACCCCAACGGTCAAGAACTTGCTTGCTACCACAAAGTACACCTATTTGATGTTAACGTCCCTGATGGCAACACTTATCGAGAATCTAGTACGGTAATGGCTGGTAAGCAACTACCCTCTGTCTATTTCTCGCCAGAACTTGGAAATCTAGGACTTTCTGTGTGCTACGATGTCCGATTCCCCGAACTTTACCGACATTTGTCAGACAAGGGGGCAGATGTTATTTTTATACCTGCTGCCTTCACTGCTTTCACTGGCAAAGACCACTGGCAAGTGCTACTGCAAGCGCGTGCTATTGAAAACACCTGCTATATCATTGCTCCAGCACAAACTGGGCTAAACTACGACCGTCGTCAAACACATGGACACGCCATGATTATCGACCCTTGGGGGATGATTTTAGCGGATGCTGGTGAGCAGCCTGGAGTTGCGATCGCCGAAATCAACCCTTCACGACTCGAACAAGTCCGCCGTCAAATGCCCAGCTTGCAACATCGGGTATTCTGATCGCTAAGCAATTTGTAAATAGGGAGTGGGGAGTGGGGAGTGGGGGAGCCAGCGCTGCAGGAGGGTCTCCCTCCGTAGGCGACTGGCGTAGTGGGGAAAGACTATTTTCATGCTTAGTGGTGAAATTTTTTCATTGCGACTGCCTCCTCTTAAAGTTGGAGGCAGCAGCCCACTCTAACGCTCTTTTATTACTCTCGCCAGACTAAATTTGAAACCCTATTTTCAAATTAGTCCGCGCAGGCGGACTTTGTTTGTGTAGCCGCGACTTCCAGTCGTCAGGGTTTCTAATGCATTCCCAAGCAGAACGTGGTAACGAGAAAGGTCTAGAAAGAGCATTTAGTAACGGGGTTTTGCTTAAGTTGACACCCATGACAGGATGCCCACCCTACAAGAAGTTAAATATCTTGTGGAGTGGGCATCCTGCCCGCCCATTTTAGTAACCATCTACTTAAAACTTTGCTTAGTATTTTCTTAACTTATAGTGATTATAATACTAACTGCTCTCTCTTTAAGTCAGAACAATTACACTATTAAATTCGTCTTGTTCTGAAAAAGTAAGTATGATAATACCTAAAATTAGTATTCTAAAGTACAAATTTCTGAATGACTGCTTTCTTGGCAAACGTCAAAGTTTCATTGCTAGCTTGATGTTGGTATTTTTGGTTATATATTCTTTTTTACAAAAATCTCCAGAAGTTGCTATTGCGAAATCTTACACTATAAATAAAGCTGTACCAAAAAGTTCCACACATGATGAAACTTGTAGTAACGAAACAAGGTTACAGCAGCAGGTTTCCAGTTTAGCAAACATGAGTCTAGAGGTATCAACTTGGGTAGGTCAGCCTAATTTGGGTGTGCAGAGCCTTGTTCAAGCACTCGGACCGTATGTATTTGCTTACCTAAATCGTAGCCCGTGGCCAAACATTAATCAACGAGCAAAGTTGGCAAGAGTACCTATACTCATATACCATGACATCCTGCCACAAAAACAAGTATCTTTTGATCTTAGTCCTAATGAATTAGAGCAGCATTTTCAGCTAATTAGAGAATCTGGCGTCACTCCCATAAGTCTTGACCAGTTAATGAATCATTTGCAGACAGGACTACCGCTACCAAAAAAACCAATTTTGTTGACATTCGATGATGGTTATAGTGGGCATTACGAGTATGTTTATCCACTGCTGAAAAAATACGGTTACCCTGCTGTATTTTCAGTTTATACTAATGCTATCGGTAAAAACACTGGAAAATCTCATGTCAGTTGGGAACAACTACGGCAGATGGCAGCTGATCGCCTAGTGACGATCGCATCTAACAGTGTCACGCAACCAGGTGATTTAAGAGTAATGCCTCCAGAGCAACTGCAAACAGAAGTCACGGAGTCAAAGAGAATTTTATCGGCAAATTTAGGTATTCCCATCCGCTACTTTACTTATCCTGGGGGAAAATATGATGAGCGAGTCGCACAGTCGCTGTATGCCGCCGGATATCAGTTAGCATTGACAATGAATGATGCTGATGAGCGGTTTGCAGCTTTCTCAAACAGTTTATTGGCAGTTCCCCGCATTGGTCAATCGAGATTAAAAGATGCGATCGCCCAAGCTTGGGGAGGACCCATATTGCCACCCTGGAAATTAGGCTTCGACTTTGCCAGTCCTGTTCAACGGACTGAAACTACCATCGACAAAATTTCCCTAAGCTTAATTTCCGGTGGCAAACCGATAACTATCCATGCCAACAGTCGTTATCAGGTTACAGAAATTTTGGCTAAGAGTGGCACCAATGCGATCGCTGCTGTAGACGGGGGTTTCTTTTCCCTGAAATTATTAAATTCTAATTTCATGATCGGACCTGTTTTAAGCCAGGTCACAAACCAATTTATTCCTGGTGACAGAAATGATATCCCAAAATTAGCCGGACGCCCTCTGGTACTCATCAGTCCCCACGCAGTACGTTATATTCCCTTCGACCCTGTAAAGCATAACACTTTAGACGGAATACAAGCCGAGATGCCAGATGTCACTGATGCTTTTGTGGCAGCGGCGTGGCTGGTGAAAAATGGTCAACCTCAAGACGCAACTACCTTTAAAGGTCTGTATGGTTTTGATCAAGCGCGTTATCGAGCCTTTTGGGGCATTAACCAAGCTTTAGTTCCCACTATCGGCGTTTCTCTGGGAAATACTGACGCGGTATCTTTGGGAGTAGCTTTAGCTAAAGCTGGATTGCAGGATGCGGTGATGGTAGATTCAGGTCAGAGTACTTCCTTAGTTTACAAAGGCAAATCTTTAGTAAGTCATACTCCTCGCCCTGTGCCTCATGTTGTTGCACTTATCGGGTCTGAATCGACGAATTCTACTGCTTGTACCGTGGCAGTAGATAAAACAAAAAACCGGGGAACCTAAGTACACCCGGTTGAGTCAACTCGAATAAGAGAATCCTCAGTGATATTAGGGACACCTTAGTATAGTGTCCCTATTTACTTAGTTCTCAAAATTAGACGTTAGCAGTTTTCTTAGTCACAGCTGTGAGTTCGCCCTTGGCATACTTAGCAGCAAAATCATCTAGAGAAATCTGCTTAATCTTGCTAGCGTTACCAGCAGTACCAAATTGCTGATAGCGATCGCTACAAACCTTCTGCATATACTTAATAGAAGGCTTGAGGAAGTGGCGAGGGTCGAATTCCTTTGGATCTGCTGCCAAAGCTTCACGCACCGCTGCGGTAATTGCCAGACGGTTGTCGGTGTCAATATTTATCTTACGCACACCACTTTGGATACCTTTTTGGATTTCTTCCACAGGTACACCGTAGGTTTCGGGAATTTCACCGCCATACTTGTTAATTATGGCAAGCAAATCTTCGGGTACAGAGGATGAGCCGTGCATAACTAAGTGGGTGTTGGGCAACCGACGATGAATTTCTTCAATGCGGCTGATTGCCAAAATTTCTCCAGTCGGTTTGCGGGTAAACTTGTAAGCACCGTGGCTAGTACCAATAGCTACAGCCAAAGCATCTACCTGAGTTTGCTCCACAAAGTTAACTGCTTCATCTGGGTCAGTCAGCAACTGGTCGTGAGAAAGCTTACCTTCCGCACCGTGACCATCTTCTTTGTCGCCCATACCTGTTTCCAGAGAACCCAAGCAACCGAGTTCGCCTTCAACGCTGGCGCCTACAGAGTGAGCAACTTTCACCACTTCGCGGGTGACACTAACGTTGTACTCGAAGCTGGCTGGGGTTTTGGCATCCTCTTCCAGCGAACCGTCCATCATTACACTGGTGAAACCATTACGAATTGCAGAATAGCAAGTTGCAGGGCTGTTGCCATGATCTTGGTGCATAGTAATGGGAATATGAGGGTAGGTTTCTACCGCAGCCAAAATCAGATGACGCAGGAAGTTTTCACCGGCATACTTACGAGCGCCACGAGAAGCCTGCAAAATCACTGGGCTATCTGTTTGTTGAGCAGCCTGCATGATAGCTTGAATCTGCTCCATGTTGTTAACATTATAGGCTGGGATGCCGTAACCGTTCTCAGCAGCGTGATCCAACAGCAGCCGCAATGGTACGATCGCCATAGATAGTCCTCCTAATATGGTAGTCAGCTAGTCGGTTTTAGAGAAGCGTGATGATTACGCCAATCTTAAGACTTTTTTCAACATATAGGAAATTATAACTAGTGATGTGTGCCTATGTTGAAAAAGTTTATGCCAAAGGAAAGATGTTAGTTGTTAGTTGTTAGTTGGTAGGACTGATTCACAAGGAAAGATGTTAGTTGGTAGTTGGTAGCACTGATTCACAACTAACCACTAAGCAGCGTAAGGGCGAACGGTCCTTCGGGTTCGCAGTCCCCTGCGGAGGGAAACCCTCCGTCAGGGCTGTCTCACCGTTCGCCCCTACTAACATCTTACTCAATTTATGGGTCGCCCGGGATTCGAACCCGGAACTAATCGGTTAAAAGCCGAGTACTCTACCGTTGAGTTAGCGACCCGTTTGTTGTTTGTCACGACTCCAATAACTTTAACATAAAAATCTCTAATTTTGTAAATTGTTTTAGAAAAAATTTGCCGAGAGGCGGATAGTGGTTACCAAGTCAGATCCTGGTTGCAGGACAGTGAGGTTTTCTCCTGTGTTGAGGGCGTTGCGACCAGCACTCCAAGGTTCCAGACAGTAGAAGTCTTTGCCTTTAACCGTCCAAAACACCAGCGTGGAAAATATCTCATCGTAATCCAACGTCAATTTTAACCGACGTGTACTGTCCGTCACTGTAGCGGATGTAGCATGAAGTTGCTTAAAAGTCACATCAATTTCATCTCGGCTAAAATCAAAATTGCCGTTGAAAGGATGAATTGCCTTTGTTTCCTTGTCTTGGTACTCACCAGAGGGAATTTCAAACTTTAGCTGGGTTTTATCAAGCGCCGAAAAGTAAGGATGGAACCCGGCAGAAAAAGGCATCGGTTCAGAGGAGAGATTTGTATAGTGCTGCCGAATTTCTAAGGTATTACCTTGTAATTGGTAGGTGAAAGCCACTTTAAAGTCAAAAGGATAAACTGCTCGTGTTTCCTCGTTGCTGTTCAGGACTACGGTAAGGCTAGGGTTTTCTTGATCGGCGTGGTTGTCTCCCACCTCCCAAGGCAAGTCACGAGCGAAGCCGTGTTGTTTGAGAGTGTACTGCTTATCTTTGTAAGTGTAGGTGTTGTCGGCTAAGTTCCCACAAATCGGGAACAAAATCGGAACTCCACCTCTGATACTTAGTTGAGGATTAGCAAAGCGTTCCTCGTCCAGATAGAAAATTTCTTGACCTTGTACCTGCCAACTGAGGATAATACCGCCTCGTTCTGGTAAGACCGAAAGCTGGGACTGATTTGTTTGGAGGTGAAGTTTAGTC
>CAZZYE010000353.1:0-7515 GCA_964658145.1 uncultured Stigonema sp. | reverse complement strand
CCCAAGCCCAAAGCAAAATTGTCCCCGATAGCACACTAGGGGCTGAAAGTTCCGTTGTTCAAACAAGTTCCAATGGTTCTCCTATTGAAATAATCAGTGGCGGCGCGATTCGGGGAATCAACCTTTTCCATAGTTTTCTTGAATTCAATGTAAGTTCTGGGCGAGGAGCTTATTTCCTCAGTCCAAATGTAGACATTCAGAACATTCTAGCTCGTGTTACTGGTAGTAACCGCTCGGAGATTTTGGGAACTATAGGCACGAGTGGCGCTGACAATCCCAACCTGTTTTTAATTAATCCGAATGGGATTATCTTTGGGCAGAATGCCAGTCTGGATATGGGTAATGCAGGTCCAAACGTTGGTGGAACAGGAGGCTCGTTTGTAGCAACGACAGCTAATGCAGTGCTGCTGGGCAACAACGGGATATTTAGCGCTTCGGAACCTGCAAAGAGTAATTTACTCAGCGTCAATCCTTCTGCTCTTTTGTTTAACGCGATTTCTGGGCAAGGAATTATCAACAAATCTACAGCAACACAATCAGTACTGGGCTATGAAGCTAATGGGCTTCAGGTTCCAAATGGTCGGAGTTTGTTACTTGTGGGTGGCGATGTCCAGTTAGTTGGTGGGAATTTGTTCGTGCAGGATGGTCGAGTCGAGTTGGGAGGGCTAGCAGGAGCTGGAACTGTAGGACTTAATATAGATGGCAATCACCTGAGTTTGAGTTTTCCGCAACAAGTGCAACTAGCAGATGTATCCCTCACCAATGGCTCTATAATTAGTGTTCCGGCATCAGATAGCGGCAGTACAGCGATTAATGCCGATAACCAGAATATTTTAGGTGGCATTAACATCACTGCTAGATCACTTGCACTTACCAATGATGCGGCACTGGTTACCGCTACTTTTGGAAAGGGGAACGCAGGCAGTATCGCGATTAATGCCCGCGATACCGTCACTATGGATTATAGCAGCGTCTTTAGCTCAGTAGAACAAGGATCTGTGGGCACCGGAGGTGACATTAACATCACCGCAGGGTCAGTAGCACTCACCAATGGCACACAACTGAATACCACTACTTCTGGACAGGCAAAAGCGGGCAATGTGACAATTAATGCTCGTGATACCGTCACCTTTGATGGCACAGCCGACAGCATATATCATAGCGGTGTCTCCAGCAAAGTAGAAGAAGGAGCAGTGGGCACAGGTGGTGACATCAACATCACCACTGGCTCCCTGACAGTACGCAATGGTGCAGAACTGGGTACCAGCACATTTGGACAGGGGAATGCAGGCAGTATCACGATTAATGCCCGTGATGCCGTTTCCTTAGATGGGAGGAGTAGTGTATCTAGTGCTGTCTCCACTGATATGTCACCAAATGTGATAGGCAACGGAGGCAACATCAATATCACTACTGGTTCACTTGCACTTACCAATGATGCGCAACTGGCTACCGCTACTTATGCAAAAGGGAATGCAGGCAGTATCACGATTAATGCCCGCGATACCGTCACTATGGATTACAGCAGCGTCTTTAGCACAGTGTTAGAAGGAGCCGTGGGCAGCGGAGGTGACATTAATATCACCACTGGCTCACTTGCACTTACCAATGGTACGCAACTAAATACCACTACTTATGGACGGGCGAAAGCGGGCAATGTGACGATTAATGCTCGCGATACCGTCACCTTTGATGGCACAGCCGCCGACAGCACAGACGGCTACAGAGATCCTAGCGGTGTCTTCAGTAATGTACAAGAAGGAGCGGTGGGCACAGCTGGTGACATCAACATCACCACTGGCTCACTTGCACTTACCAATGGTGCTCAATTGACTGCCAGCACCTCCGGACAGGGGAATGCAGGTAATGTGACGGTTAATGCCCGCGATACCGTCACTTTTGATGGTACAGACGGCAATGTAGGCAATGTAGGGTCTAGCGGTGCCTTCAGTCAAGTGGAATTAACAGGTGTGGGCAAAGGAGGCATCATTGACATTACCTCTGGGTCATTTGCACTCACCAATGGCGCTCAACTAAGCGCCCGCACACGCGGACAGGGGAATGGAGGCAATGTGACGATAAATGCTCGCAATGGCTCATTTACACTGACAAATGGTGCTCTACTCACTAGCTTCACCACAGGACAGGGGAATGCAGGCAGTGTGACGGTTGATACCCGCGATACACTGCAACTCAACAACTCTCAGATCACCACCAATTCCACCTCTAGTAACGGAGGAGACATCACCCTGAGTGCCAAAGATATCCGCCTTCGCAACAACAGTCTGATCAGAACTGACCTGTCTAGCGGTCAGGGTAGTGGCGGTAACATCACCCTAACTGCTAACACGATCCTTGCTCTTGAAGATAGCGACATCCTCGCTTTTGCTTCCCAAGGTAGGGGTGGCAACATCACTTTTAACACCCGCGCTTTCCTCAGCGATCCACTCTATCGTCCTACTCCGCCAACGACTGAAGAAGCTACTTTTGCCTCCTTCAATAACAATGGTCGTGTGGATCTCAACGCCAGTGGTGCGGTGTCAGGAGCGATTACCGGAGTACCTGACATCAGCTTTATCCAAAACAGCCTCACTGAGTTACCCCAAAATCTCATTAATGCCAACGTCCTGATTGCCAATAGTTGCATTGCCCACAGTAGTAAGCAACAAGGTACTTTCACCATTACGGGTGCTGGTGGTTTGCCAAACCGTCCTGGCGATGCGGTACTTTCATCCTATCCCACTGGTGATGTGCGTAGTGTACCAAGTGGCGGTGCATCGCGTCCCTGGCACAAGGGTGACCCCATTGTGGAACCGCAAGGCTTGTATCACCTGCCTGACGGGCATTTGGTTTTGAGTCGGGAGTGTTCTGAGTGAATTTGCCTGACGTAATCGCTGCAACTGTGCATAGAACGTAAATGAATCGCCTAGGCGTTTTCCTGATTGTAATCATTAGGGGCTAACGAATTAACGACGGAAATGCAAATCGCCAACTACCAACCTTGAGCTTCTTCTAACGGCAATCAGTGGACAACAAAAAGTATCTCCAGCTACAAAGTGTAAGGGCGGGGTATCCCCGCCCCTACGGTCAAATTGTGGTTTACGAATTGCCGGAAAAATCCGGACGCTTACTTAAATATTTCTGTCAATTGGACGCACTTTGGTTGCCGATAAATCAGAAAAGGGATATTCCACTAAGATGACATCATTTTTGTAGTAGTTCGGCATAGATGTCATCTTCTGTATTTTCCCAAACCTCTGCAAGGGAGCGATCGCTCACATGAGCGCCAGAATTGCTGTTCATCATCAAATTAATATTTTGCAAACAGGCGATCGCACATCACGTCCATGACACAAAGGCGATCTCATTGTGGAAGCAGATGGAGTGTATCAACTACCAAATGGACATGTGGTTTTTAGTCGTGATTGTCGTTAATAATACAGGTAATTATGTATAGGCGAGTATTACACAAAGTTGCCACAAATGTTTGTACTCTAATTTTCCTTTCCACGAGTGCCCGATCGCTTGCAATACAGTTGATAAGTAGGTAGGCGTCATTAAATAAACCTATGTAAAAAATTGTAAATAGGTGCAAAAGGCTCGTAGTTGCGCTTTAGCACTAAAGCGCAACTACGAACAATATTTTATTTATGCAGACCTACTTACAATCACATTTTTTAGTATTTTATTATACATAATTTTTTGGAAATAACGGAAAATTTCGGCGTTTTACGTGTATAAAATTTTAATTTTAAATGCACTTTTCCGCAAACTTACTTTCTAAAATCCGCAAGTTACCCATCAAAAAATAGCAACCAAAATTGTGTAAAGACTGAATGCAATAAAATATTTATTACTTCTATTTTTAGAAAAAATATCGGTAATTACCTACAGAAAAATTTGACTGGGAACTTAGAACTTACTTCTGTTAGAAACGTGCAGTTTTCTGCATTGACAACATAGCATACCTTGATGGAAGAATAATGAAATCAAGAGTATAAACACCTAAATTCAAAGGTTTGGTGATATGTCTCTAAATATCAGCAACGTATTTGATGCCAATTTCTATCGTGCAGCCAATTCCGACTTAGCTGGTTTAAACGATGCTCAAGCCTTGTCACACTTCCAAGCCTATGGTTTAAACGAAGGTCGTCGCTTCTCACCACTTATTGATTTGAGTTTCTACCGGGATAGCAATTCTGACTTGGCAAAGTTCAACAACACTCAACTGTTAAATCATCTAGAAAATTATGGAGTGGCTGAGGGACGCAGCTTTTCTCCAATTGTTGACCTCAACTACTATCGCACTCACAACAGCGACCTTGTAAATGATAACACCGAGCAAGCGTTTAATCATTTGGAAAATTATGGTGTTTCTGAGGGACGCAGCTTTTCTCAAATTTTCAATGTAGGCTCATATAAGAGTTTGAACTCTGACTTAAAAAATTTAAGTAACTCTCAAGCGTTGAACCATTTTGAAATCTCTGGGATAAACGAAGGGCGTCAGTTCTCACCCTTTTTTGACTTCAACTTCTACCGAGCTAACAACCAAGACTTAGCTAAACTGACTAATAGCCAACTGCTAGAACACTTTGAATTATATGGTTTGGCGCAAGGGCGAAAATCACATCCAGGCAACAACACCTATCAAGCTCAGAATGGAGAGATTGTGTCCCCTTTCAACCCGATTCAATCTAACGATTTGGTCTTCCGTGGTGGCAAAACTATTCCCAACCTTAACTTTGTCAACTTATACTTTGGTGGTTCCAAATCTTGGACTCAGACTGACACTCAGAATATCGATAACTCCCTATCAGAAGCCATGTCAGATCGGCGCTTGAATAGTATTATCTCCCAATATTTTCCAGGGCAGCAAGTTACCAGTAATTTCTTAGGATCTGGGATAATAGAAGGATCACTTCCCAGTACAACAGTAACTCAACAATATATCGAGACACTGCTCACTGGCGTAGGCAATCGAGGAGGTTTCAATGGCTTTGACCTTAGTTCAACAGTCTTTGATTTAATGTTGCCTCAAGGTATAACGCTCACCTCGGGGAATGATAGCTCTCAAACCGGTCTTGGTGGATTTCACGGGTCGGTAAACTTCCAGGGATCAGATGGCAAACAGAAGACAGCTTACTATGCAATAGGTGTTTACTCTGAGAACTATTCCTATCTGGGATTTAACTACAACAACGGTATTCCCGTTTTTAATCAGCCTTGGAAGAATGTTGTAGCGACAGCTTATCACGAGTTGAACGAAGCCAGAACCGATCCGGATGGTAGCAACCGTAACTTGATAGGTTGGGACTCAGACAAAGGGGACGAAGTGGGCGACTATCCACTTACAGTGGCTAGTCAGTACAGCGTAAACGATTCCGTTTTTAAGGAAGTACCTCTTCTAGATGGTAAAGGAACTGTTCCTATTCAGCTGCTATACTCCAATGCAGTTCACGGACCGGAGGATCCTACCAAAATACTGAGTACTTAATAATCTTCAGCGTCAGGTATCACCATCAAGGGTCAATACGGTTCAGTTAGGGCTAATCCGTGGGAATTTCCG
The DNA here is from genome assembly GCA_964658145.1 of uncultured Stigonema sp. Lineage (GTDB taxonomy): Bacteria > Cyanobacteriota > Cyanobacteriia > Cyanobacteriales > Nostocaceae > Stigonema. Next base: position 1,949 of record CAZZYE010000353.1, on the reverse strand, counting down.
CTGTGTAGAGACGCGATCGGTCGCGTCTCTACATAGGTTAACGGTAAGCAAACAACTACTGAACCTTATTGCATCAAGGGTAGGTGAAGTCAAATATTGTCAGGTTAACTTTTTGCTCAGATGGATAAAATAATTGGTTTGGCTCTAACATTGAGATGCTGTGCGATCGCCACCTCAATTTTTTCTACCTTTGTTTGTCTATATTCTACTGCATTCGCTCAATCATTGCCACCACCAGGCTCGATAGAACGCACCCTTCCCAATCCAACAGAACCATCGCCAACTCCTCCAATCTCCCCATCTCCTCCCCCCGTATTACCCTCTCCTCCTACCCAAAACCCGCCTAATGTCACTTTTCCCCAAGACAATCTCATCACAATCAAAAAAATTGAGGTGTTGGGAAGTACGGTTTTGCAAGACAAAATAGCAGACTTAGTCAAATCCGTGGAGGAGAAAAAGCAAGTTACTTTCGGGCAATTGCTCCAACTGCGCTCTGACATCACGCAATTATACATTCAAAACGGCTACGTCACCAGTGGCGCATTTGTGCCAAATAATCAAGATCTGAGCAGTGGTATAGTGAAAATCCAGGTAGTCGAGGGTGAACTAGAGGGAATTGAACTGGGTGGGTTAAGGCGGTTGCAAGCAGGCTATGTGCGATCGCGTCTAAAAAGAGCACTCTCTACACCATTAAACCAGAAACGCTTGGAAGAAGCACTACAACTACTGCAACTCGACCCTTTAATTAGTCGCGTAAACGCAGAGTTGACCGCAGGTAGTACACCAGGTCGGAATATTTTAAAAGTGACAGTGAAAGAAGCACCCGCATTGCACGCAGAAGTCTTTGCGGAAAATAATGAATCTCCCAGTATTGGTTCTACACAAATTGGCGTGTCTATTGCCGATGATAATTTATTAGGGTTTGGCGATCGCTTCAATTTTGATTACGGAATCACAGAAGGACTGAATATTTACGATATCAGTTATGCTATTCCTGTAAATTCCAATAACGGTACTGTAAGCTTTCGTTATAACAATAGCGACAGCCGCATCATCGAAGCACCTTTCCGTAGTCTAAATATTAGAAGCGAGATTCAAAACTATTCCCTAAGTTATCGTCAGCCTTTATACAGATCCCCAACCAGTGAGTTTGCTCTCGGTTTAGCCTTAGATTTGCGTCGAAACCCAACTTTCGTACTCAACAACATTCCCTATTCCTTTTCAGAAGGTGCCGAAAAGGGCAAATTAAATGTGACAGTCCTGCGATTTTCTCAAGATTGGGTCAAGCGTAGTGCAAACAAAGTTTTAGCAGCACGTTCTCAGTTTAGTTTGGGTGTGGATGCCTTTGATGCCACAACTAACAACACAGGTACTGATGGACGATTTTTTTCTTGGTTAGGACAATTTCAGTGGGTGCAGCAATTATCACCAAGAACTTTACTGCTAACGCGATTCACTGCACAATTGACCGGAGACTCTTTACTATCCCTAGAGAAATTTAGTGTTGGTGGTCTAGATACGGTGCGGGGATACCGCCAGAATCAACTGGTTACCGATAATGGCATTGTCGGTTCTGTTGAGCTTCGCTTTCCACCTATATCGAACTATAAAGCATTCCAGCTAGCACCTTTTTTTGATGTTGGTACAGCTTGGAATAATCGTGAGTCTAATCCTAGCACAAACACATTAGCTAGTCTTGGTTTGGGGTTAATTTGGCAACCTAGCCGTCATTTGAATTTGCGTTTAGATTATGGCATCCCATTAATAGATGTGAATAACCGTGGCGACACGTTGCAAGATGAAGGGCTTTACTTTTCATTGCGCTACCAACCGTTTTAAATCTGGCAACGGATTTTGTAACGGATGTAGCGGATGCTTGATCGCGTCGTCCCATAGTTATATCAAATCCGGTAGCATCGGAGTGATTAGAAAACCGCAGAGACGCAGAG
>CAZZYE010000352.1:3112-7539 GCA_964658145.1 uncultured Stigonema sp. | reverse complement strand
AACATCATTTGGTCTTTCGCCTACTGCGATCGCTAACTCAACTAAAGCACCACCTCGCACAATCTGTGCTTTAATAGTTTTGAGGACGCGATCGCTGTTATTAAGAAGCGCCAGCACATCAGCCGTATCGTTTATCTGAGTGCCATCAAACTCCACCAACACATCTCCAAGTAGCACCCCAGCATTGTCAGCCGGTCCATTTGCTTCTACATTGACGACAATCACCCCGCTAGCAGAAGTTAAATTGAGTGCCGTTTTCATGTTTTTCGGCAAGCGTACAGGTTGCATCCCCAAACCCAGGTAACCCCTTGCAATACGTCCCTTTGCCTGCAGTTGGTCAACCACCCGATTTACCGTAGCTGCTGGGATAGTTAAAGCAGTACCACGCCGCCCCGATGTATTCATACCTACTACGTAACCAGCAGCATCAACGAGTGGTCCGCCTGCAAAGCCAGGGTAAAGCGTTATGTCTGGACGGATGAATTGGTCGATATTACCACCACTCATGCTCCGCCAAGCACCACTGACAACACTCACCGCACCCATAGCTGCCCGAATATCACCCTCGCTACTTCTTGCCAGTCCCAGTACTAGATGACCAACTTTCAGTGTTTTGGCATCACCAACTTTTGCCACCGGGAGTTCAACATTTTGTAGTTGAAAAACAGCTACATCGGTGCTGGAATCATGACCTATATGAGTAACTGTTACAATACTACCACTTGATAGAGTGACAGTAATTTCGTCATAGCGCTGGAGTGACTCGTTAGATGTAACTATTATACCATTACGCCAGTGAATACCGCTAGGTGAAATCCGTTTGCCAGCATTAACTGCAACAACAGCACTCCCAGCTTGCTCTACAGTGTCCGCTAAATTGTTGGATAGAGTTAGTAATGAGGACATTATATTCTCCACAAACTTTTCTGGATGCTCATATCTTGTCGCTTTTTTCTCACTAATAGCATCAGAAAAATGGGGAGAATCCACCCTAGAAAAATGGCTAGGAGGTAACGGGGCTGGTAATGGCTAATGGAAGATTAGCAATTAGCCATTACCAGAAATCGCAGTAATCTCCGTCTGACATAGCTTCTAATGAAATTTTTTCCTCGTCAGGCTCATCAGAAGCTACTTCCCTAATTTGCAGTTGATTACCCTTCCATTTGCAACCGTTTAAATCAAACATAGCTAACTTTTCGTAAGCCTTTGCAGACATTTCTACGAAAGCTAAGCTAAGTCCAGTGTTTGTCTTCCAGTCTTGAGTCAGGAAAATATGTTTGACAGCACCATAGTCTTCAAACAACTCTAGAACGTTTGCTTGAGTAACTTGCTTGGGTAGGTTGTTAATGAGAAGTGTCATAGAGTATATTCGCCTCAGCTAAAATACACGTTTGAGTTTGGAAATACAGTCTTCGATCCTGCTATGGTCACAGAACAGGATACCCATTTCAAGAAACAAGCTTTTTTACCCAGCGCACCCCGGTGGCACCGCGTTGGGGTTGATCGCAGTTATGCGATCATCACTCCTTAGGAGGCATGAGTGGGGTGTTGTTGGTCGCGAGGCGCGAGAGCAGGTCGTGAAGGGTTTGCTGCTCGGTGTCTGTAAGTGCGCCAAAGAAGTGTTTCGTGGCGGCGATGGACACATTCTGGGCTTCTTGGAGGCGCTGCTTTCCAGCATCAAGAAGATGCACCTCGAAAGCTCGGCGATCGCCTGGGTGGGGTTGCCGTTCAATAAGACCCTGACTCTCCAGCTCATTAAGGAGGCTGACCATCGTGGCTTTGTCCACGCGGAGTTTGTCGCTGAGCCGAGCTTGTACCACAGGACCTGCTGACGCCAGCAACTGGAGGACAACGACTTGATTTGGGCGGAGGCCCAGAGGTGCCACGGTGTTGGTAAAAAACTGCTCACCAAGGTCGGCAACCCAGTGCAGCACGAAGCCCGTCCAGTGGCTAAGGCATTCGGGGAGGGGTTCCCAGTCTAGTTTGGGCGCGTGGAAAGTTTTCGCGTTCTCAGGTGGGGTTGACAGTGCCATTGAACTTGTGGGGTGGTTTGAGCTGATTCGTCTTTTCATAGATAATTATAACATTAGTATTAATAATGTTAGCAAAGTAAACGTTTATTTTACAAATTATTAGAAGATGAACTCTGAAGATATCATGGCTGCGTAAGTAGTGAGTCAAGTTCAGTTAAGGGACCTTTTAAAGTAGCAGGGATCTAAATCAGGTGGGAAAACACAAAATTCTGCTCCGGAGAGTAGTCCTTTACGGTGAAGCGCGAGCGCCTCTGCCAAGGGGAAAAACATAGTCGGAATCCATAATCCTAATCCACCGCTGTAAAAGTAGACAACGACTCGGCTTGTTGTGTATTCTTCCACGGGGAGAGGACTTTGCCAAGGGGAAACCATACTAAATAAACCTTATCCTTCCAAAAATAGAGATACATATATCTATCTTTTTACATACTGGAAGAGTTATAACAACTAGCTAATGGTAGTTGTTATTTTGTATTTTTTAGCCATTATCTGAACCGTAGAGCAAGAGTATCATGGGGAGTTAGAATTGGTATTGTTATTGCCAATAATTGCTCGAAAGACATTTCCTAGGAAAAAGAGAAATGCTGTGAATAACAACACAAGCATTAAACCAGCAAGGGCAGCAAAGGGAGAGAAGATAAACAATAGTAAGAGAGCAAATATCAAAGTTGTTAACAGTGTCTTATTCATTTTTTCCCCTTTTAAAAGTTTCTAATTTCAACTTAAGAGAGAATTAGTCCTCCTCTAGAAGAGTAACAGGCACCAATCGCGGGCTACCAAAGTATCATGCGACTAACTGTTTGAAATTTTTATATTGAGAGCATCTATACAAAACGCTCCCACGTCCCAACCTATGCTAAAAACATGGGTTGGGTAATTCTAGTCAGGGTAACTTTACCCAGACTAGAATTACCCAATACTCTGGTAAATTTTCTCAAAAACGATTGAGCAAAGGAGAATAGATGCGGGCATTTGTTACTGGTGGGTCAGGGTTTCTCGGTCGCAACCTGATTAAAACTCTCCGGGCACAGGGAGTTGAAGTGCGGGCACTGGCGCGGTCGGAACGAGCAGTTGAGACGGTAAAGGATGCTGGTGCCCAGCCAATACCTGGAGATCTCGATGATTTAAAAGCACTCCAATATGGGATGGAGGGATGCACAGTTGTTTTCCATGCTGCCGCTAAAGTACGCGACTGGGGAAGTCGGTCGGATTTTCAAAGAGTGAATGTGGGCGGAACAGAGCGAGTCATTGCTGCTGCTCAGTCAACAAATATATCACGACTTGTACATGTCAGTACGGAAGCTGTATTGGTGGGAGAGAAACCGATTATTAATGCCGATGAAACCCGACCCCGTCCAGCAAAGCCACTAGGTCTGTATCCACTGACTAAAGCGATCGCAGAAGAACGGGTGCTTCAAGCAAACTCACCCGAACTTACAACCGTTGTGGTTCGCCCACGTTTTATCTGGGGAAAGGGAGATACCACGTTGCTACCGCGCATGATTGAGAACATCCGCAACGGTGAGTTTGCTTGGATCGAGGGAGGTCACTATCTCGTATCCACCTGTCACGTAAAAAACGTGTGTGAAGGACTGATCTGTGCGGCTGAACGTGGACAGGGAGGTGAAGTCTACTTTGTGACCGACGGTCCACCCGTAGAATTCCGAGGTTTTATCACGGAACTAATGCGTACACAAGGAATTGATCCAGGCACACGCAGCCTACCTCGTTGGTTAGTCCGAGTATTGGCTTGGAGTTTTGAAAGCGGTTGGAAGGTTTTGAAGCTAAATGACTCACCTCCAATCACCCAAACAGCTTTATGTATGATCGGTGAAGAAGTGACACTAAATGACACGAAAGCGCGACGCGAACTGGGATACACAGGAGTGGTTTCGCGCCAGGAGGGTTTGGTAGAGATGGCATCCGTTTAGGATTTTTGGAGTTCAGTTAGGCGGTTCTACACCACCGCCTAAGTTCTAAAACATCTCGCCAGTTTCACCTAATCCTCTAGGCAAGAAAAGTGATTGGATTGATTCACAGCCGCATCCAGCTGCTTAGCCCAGCAAAAAGTTGGTAGACCTACTGACATTAACTTTTGCACTACAGCAAGGATGGTAAGCTTTAATATCAACGCGATCGCATTCCATCCCATCTCCCCAACCACAGTACAAAGTTAAGGTGATGGTACGGGGGTGTTCTTCTTTGTGGTACAGTGCAACGTCTTGACTTATCAAGCCTTCATCTGGTAATGGCTGCCAGTTGTGCGACTCGCTTTCGATATAGGCGTATTCAGCCAGTGAGCCTAGCGCACGAACACCCCTAGGATCGAGGGGGATTTCAATCTCTTCATCTTCGCCAATAGGCTCTTCGCTAAACTTCGCTACCTGCTGCTCG
>CAZZYE010000352.1:0-3102 GCA_964658145.1 uncultured Stigonema sp. | reverse complement strand
TATCTCAATAATCTGTACTATCTGGTAGCTTGGCTCAATGGCTGTGACCTTAAGGAAGTATTCAATCATCGGGGCTACGGCTGCCTTAAGTATTCCGTAATCCTCCTCTACCATCACTAGCTGACTTTCTCGGTCTGGGTAGGCAATCATTTGATCGCGAATGCTTGTATACCGATTGTAGATGCCAGAAATGCCCAACCGTAGCTGCAAGTTTTGTACATGCTCTCGAATACGGTGATAGACGAGAAGGTCTTGCATATCGTCAGTGCCAAACATTTTCCCCACAATTCCATACCATGCTGCACCTTTGTGTATCTCTGGACAAGCTCCTACCGCCCAGCCTTCAGGATCAGATGCAATCCGCCTGAGTGTTGATACATTGTCCGGCTGGATTCCAGCCAATCCATAGTAAACCGAGGGATTGCGTAAAGAGGGGTAAGTTAACTCAGCATCAGGGAACCGGAGTAAGCCACAATCTGATAGTAGTGTCGCTAATCCGTTAGTTGTTAGCAGGTTTGGGCTGTCTTGCTTAAGGATCTCAATTGCTTGGTTGAAAAGAGTTTTCGCGTCTAGCATGATTATTTAGTTAACGATTTGTCTTCAGTCAATCAGCATGTCAACTGCTAGTAGAGTCACAATCCTCACCAAAAACCCAACACCGAATGGTACTGTGTCCAATCTAGTACACACGCGGAAATAAACATACCATTCAAAACAGCCAGAAAGCTCATAATGAAAGATTTTTTAATTTTTAATGTTTAATTCCGCCAAGTGCTAATAGCTATTTATATACCAAAATTATCCAGAAAAGTACAGCCCAATAAAAAATATATTTTCCTACTTTTCCTACCTTTCCTAATAAATAGTCAAAAAAAAATTTTAAAAATTAGTTTGATATCTTGAAATTTCTGATAGCATGTTATCTAGTATTTTTTTTAGTTTAGATGCATTTGCCCTGAGGTTGAGGGCGTCTTCGGATTCATGGCGATTGCACGCAGCGCCGGAGACAATCGCTCCTCCAATAGGGAAAAAGAAAACTAACTTACAGAGTGACCGCATCCCCGTCTGTGCTTTTACCCATTAAATGGTCAAAACAGTGAACTATAAATTTACCAAAATGTGACTTAAATTCGTTCTCAAAATTTCACTTAATCTGCGAACCTACACTTGTCCAAAGTCCAATATCCGTAATATAATAAAAATGTAATAGACATCTCCGAAAATTAATTATACGTTGTCTACAACCCTTGTAGAGACGCGAAATTTCGCGTCTCTACATTGTTTACTGGAGATGTCTAATGTGCAGCTTTAACTATGTCAATTCTTGACTCCAATCAAAGTTATACTTTTAGCCAATACTTTGAGCTTGGCTTTGAAGCTAGCGAACTCGCTCAAGAATTTGACTTAACCCCAGTTCCCTGATGAACTTGACCGCTTGGGAGAATTACGCGATCGCGAAGTTTTAGAAGGGGAATCCCCAGACGATCAGTTATGAAAACAACAGACATAGTAGCCTTCGACATCATTGGCACTTGCTTTAGCTTAGAAAAGCCTAGACAAAGACTAGCAAAACTGAATGCCCCTGCTTACGCCATCGAACTCTGGTTCGGACAGACCTTGCGTGATGCCTTCGCCCTTTCGCATGCGGGTAGTTACCGACCACTTATCAGAAAAGGAAAACTACAAATTTCACCTAGGCAGGTAGCATAGAGTTTTATAGCTTCAAAAAAGAGGAAGGCGATCGCTATGGGCATGACCCTCACTGAAAAAATCTTGGCAAAAGCTTCCGGTCGGTCGGTAGTCGAACCGGGTGACAACATCTGGGTTAATGTTGATGTGCTGATGACTCACGATGTTTGCGGTCCGGGAACTATCGGTATTTTCCAACGCGAGTTTGGTGAAGACGCCCTCGTTTGGGACTCGGAAAAAATCGTGTTAATTCCCGACCATTATATTTTCACCGCTGACGAACGCGCTAACCGCAATGTAGATATTTTGCGTGATTTTGCTCAAAAACAAAGTATAAAATACTTTTACGACATCACCGACAGAGCCAACTTTAAAGCCAACCCAGACTATAAAGGCGTTTGCCACATCGCCCTAGCCCAAGAAGGTCACACTCGCCCAGGCGAGGTTTTATTTGGCACAGACTCCCACACTTGCAATGCGGGTGCTTTCGGTCAATTTGCCACTGGGATCGGCAACACCGACGCAGGCTTCATCATGGGTACTGGCAAGCTGTTAATCAAAGTTCCCGCTACCATGCGTTTTGTGTTGGATGGCGAATTGCCTCCTTACCTCTTGGCAAAAGACCTGATTTTGCAAATAATCGGAGATATTAGCGTTGCTGGGGCAACTTACCGGACAATGGAATTCGCTGGAGAAGCCATCCAACGGATGACAATGGAAGAACGGATGACCATGTGCAACATGGCGATTGAAGCTGGTGGGAAGAATGGCGTCATTGCACCTGATGAAACCACATTTGAGTATGTGCGATCGCGTACCGACAAGCCATTTGTTCCTTTTTACACAGATAATGATGCCAAATTTTATAGCGATCGCCGTTATGATGTCTCCCAACTAGAACCAGTCGTCGCCAAACCTCACTCTCCCGATAAACGCGCTTTAGCACGAGAATGTAGCGATGTCAAGATTAATCGCGTTTACATTGGTTCCTGCACAGGCGGTAAAACAACTGACTTTCTCAATGCTGCTCAAATTCTCAAAGGTCGCAAAGTCAAGGTTCCCACCTACTTAGTACCTGCTACCCAAAAAGTCTATGAAGACCTGTTTAAAGTCAAGTACGCAGGGCAAAGCCTCTCAGAAATTTTCTTAGATGCAGGTTGCATAGAACCCGCAGCGCCATCCTGCGCCGCTTGTCTGGGTGGTCCCAAAGACACCTTTGGACGCATGAATGAGCCGGAGATCTGCGTTTCCACCACTAACCGCAACTTCCCCGGACGCATGGGCAATAAAGAAGCTGGAATTTATCTTGCTTCCCCCTACACAGCTGCAGCTTCCGCACTCACTGGGTATGTGACAGATCCACGTGAGTTTTTGAGTTAGTTAATAGCTAATTGCTAATGGCTAATGGCTAAT
>CAZZYE010000351.1:0-7539 GCA_964658145.1 uncultured Stigonema sp. | reverse complement strand
TTTCAAGTTCGCGAGTAATTTACGCGAACACTTCTTTTTTGTCCAAAGTCCAATATCGAGCGACTTCGTAAAGACTTTAACCAGCCGCTTCGTATTGAAAGCATCGCACGAGAGCTTGGAATGAGTGTCTCAGGCTTTCACCATCACTTCAAGTCTGTCACTGCAATGAGTCCTTTGCAGTTCCAGAAGCAATTGCGGCTCCAGGAGGCTCGTCGTCTGATGTTGGGGGAGAGCCTTGACGCTACCAGTGCTGCCTACCGTGTGGGTTATGACGACGCCTCGCACTTCAACCGGGAGTACAAGCGGCTCTTTGGTGCACCACCGATGCGTGATGTGGAGCGGCTACGAGAAGCTGCGTTTGGAGACCGCTAGTTCAATATGATCTTCTCAAGACGCTCTAATTTTGCCAGAAATCGCTAAAACATTAAAGTGGCAGATACTGTACTAGAGCAAAACTAATAGCGGCAACTAATGCCAAGATAGTACCATCACGTACAATCAAATCATGCTGTGCCTAAAAAGACAACGTTAAAGACAAATGGAGTTGAGTTTACAATTCCAGTCCACATTGGACCAGATATTCCAGAAAGATTAATGGGTTTGCAGTGGCTCACAACAAAGCGGTTAGTAGTAGATTTGCCATTGGAAGTTCTCACGCTTGGGTAAAGTTGAGGACGCATTTTCTAGACACTCTTAGCTGCTGCTTTCGCCTACCATAAGAGCGCAAAGTTCAAGGATTCAGGATCAAAGTCAAATCGAGGACAAACCCAGGTAGTACGTCTTCGCCAGAAAGTGTGGGCGGTTGGTCAAAAGAGAAATTGATAGTTTCTACATCAGTAGTTGAAGGTCGGTAGATTTCAACTAAAGGCGTTTGGGGGTCAATCAGCCAACCTAAACGAGGCGAGTTGGTCTTGAATACCTTTTCCCAAATTGTTAAGTGCTAACCGAGTTCCTTTGAGAGCAATTTCTGCAAACTTGTAATCTTCAGTTGCGATCGCTGCACATTGTTGAATGGCATCATCATATTCTGGTCCAGATAATAAAATTTCCCGTCGCAGTTGCTCAATTTGGCGTCCGACATTTTCCGGGACAATTTTTGCTAAATTGTCTACAAGTGCGCGTGAGAAAATAGAATCGGCTCCTTTTACAAGACGCGCACCAACAGACAGTTCTGGTTGGTTGTCGTCATCAACAGAGCTGACTTTTCCCGTTAAGTCTTGAAAAGCTTGCTCACACTCGTATTTAGGGCAAAGCACAAGATTTACAGTATAATAAGCCAAGCGTGGTATCAGAGACGACAAATCATGTTGGACTGGTGGAGAACACCGAGTTCGACAGTTCCGACGGTCGCAACGCCCTACCGCGCTTCACGCCGGAAGTCGGCAAAGCGAATCAGGCTTTGGTTGAGTTGATCAGCGAAATCGGGAAACGGAAGAACGCGACATCGGCCCAAATCTCCCTCGCGTGGCTGTTGGCCCAAAAGCCGTGGATCGTGCCCATCCCAGGCACCACGAAACTGCACCGCTTGGAAGAGAACATCGGAGCCACGACCATCGAGATGAGGCCCGATGATCTTCGTGACATCGAAAGCGCCGCCTCACAGATCACGGTGCAGGGCGCACGCTATTCCGAACAATGGGAGCGCATGACCGGACTTTGAACGGCAGAGGGTGTAGGCAAAGGCGCTTGATTCGATTACAAGCGCCTCTTGCAGTTCTCCCAATTAAGACTCGACTAACTGCGACAGAACACAGACACCATAAAAAGGAACACAAACACTATGAAAGCGATCATCTTGCCCAAAGCTGGCGGGGTGGAGAACCTGATACTCCGAGATATTGAGCGACCGAAGGCGGCGCGGGGGGAAGTGCTGGTCAAAGTGAATGCCATCAGCGTCAACCCTGCCGACGTGAAGATTCGCAGCAGCGACGAGATGTTGACCGCTTTCCTCGGTGATGGCAGACCGTCCCTGTTGGGGTGGGACTTCGCGGGCGAGGTCGTCGAGGTCGCCGAGCAAGCCGAGGGCTTTCAGGCGGGCGACGGCGTGTTCGGTGTCCTGCCGACCAACCGAGGTGGGGGCTACGCGGAGTATGTAACGGTTCCCGCCGACATCATTACCCATAAACCTTCCAACGTCCGCTACGAAGTTGCGGCGGTTACCACGATGGCCGCTCTGACCGCTTGGAACCCCGTCGTCAACGAAGCGCGCGTCAAGCAGGGAGACAGGGTGCTCATTCACGCCGGCTCCGGTGGCGTCGGCCATTTCGCCATCCAGATCGCAAAGCATTTGGGAGCCGAGGTCGCCGCCACCTCTTCAGCCCGTAACCGAGAGTTCGTCCTCTCGCTGGGTGCAGACCAGCACATCGATTACGTTAGCCAGAATTTGAGGGATGAAATCGGCGGCGTGGACTTCGTCTTAGACACCGTTGGGGGCGAGACTTTGGCGCGTTCCATCGACGTGGTCAGAGACGGCGGCAAGATCATCACGCTGCTTCCCTCGCCCGACGAGGCGCTGGTCGAAAAGGCCAAGGAGCGCCGCATCGCTTTGTCATTTGGCGGGATGCGGCACAGCGCAAAGGATCTCGCCGCCTTGGCCGATCTGCTGAGTAGCGGCACCCTCACGCCTCACATCTCCGCCACCTACTCCTTCGCTGAGATGCCCCAGGCGCACACGCAGTTGGAAAGCGGACGAACCGTAGGCAAGGTGGTGGTGACCTTGTAGCGGCGACAAGCGTTGGCTCCTATCGCCAAATCTTCGGCGACCCGCCGTCGGGGTGAGCCGCAGACGCCGAACCAAGCGCTGCACCTGACCGGAGCGCATGACCGGACTTTAAACGGCAAAGGGTGTATGCAAGGGGCGCTTGATTCGATTGTAGTGAGAGCTTCTACCCACCTGTAAGATTCTTTTTGTTCAAAGGGACGATTTCGGGCTATTTTTCGGGCTACTGTCTGGCGTTTCTTCTTCTGTGTTGGAGTTTCATTTTTTGGTGGCTTCTGTTTTGGCTCGAGGGTTCCACAGTTTTTGCCACAACAGACCTATTGATTGACCTTTCTCGGGTTTGATCGCGCTCCGCACTATGTAATAGTAAACCATTACCTCCCTTGCCAATTGGACCATAACCTTCTTTTTTAGCCACAATACTGTCATAATCAAGAAAACTTGTGTCTCCGACACACAGAACCACATCATACTCCGCAACAATTTCCGCCGTCATTTGACAGTGTGGCGCAATTATCTGTGAATTTGCTGATCGGCGCACACCATGTGTGTGAGCAGTAAAAATCGGTAGTCTAGTTGCTCCGAGGCTAATAAGGTTTGCTCAGGCATCTTTCCCTCTAGTAAATCCTAGAGCGATCTTAAGCAATAAACGTTAAAATAGTGTCAGAAAATATACGTGAAATTTTCCTAAGACCGCATTGGTGCTTTTGAGTCCCAATGGTAATAATCATGTTTTGGTTTGCGCGATCGCTGACCTTCTACCAAGTAGCGATCGCCATACTCGGTAAAGGCAAGGGTACCCAAAAACAAGTCATCGCTCTATCGGATAGGACTGCAGGAGCATGGTTTGGCAACGATATTGAGAGACTTAACAGGAAAAGTCAGCTTGTATACACCCCATGTTTTAACGATGAAAGCCGCTCTGAATACTTGCTATTTTCTGTGGTAAAAGTCTATGCACAATTTTATTTTACCAGACAATATAATTATTTCGGCGATGTTTTGTGGTTTATCAACAAAGGTACAAGATACGAGTTACTATTACGAATGATTTACCAAATGCAACTTATTGAATGATTATGTCTATTCTGACTGAAAAAAATGCGATAACTTTTGAAATTCTACAGCAAGCGGATATCGAATTAACGGCTGCTTGTATTTCAACTATTATGTCCAAATATGAACCAATCACTAAAGCTTTGCAAATTTCTGAAGCTGAGTTTTATAGTTTCGTTATTCCTTACTGCCACAAAGCAGTAAAAGAATCTGTTTCTCTTATTGCTAAAGATAAACAAACAGGAGATGTTGTAGGATTTATTATTTCGGAAGATTTGATGATAGCTCCCCCCGATGCATTAGAGACACTCATTGATAAATTTGAGCCAGTATTCCATTTATTAGATGAATTAGAATCGGTTTACAAAAACAAAAATTCAATTTCTCAAGGGGAAGTGCTACATATTTTTTTATTAGGAGTTTTAGAAACCTACGCAAATAAAAATATTGCTAAAACTTTGGTAAGAGAAAATTTAAAGTTAGCTAAACAGCGTAATTTAAAATTTGCTATTGTGGAAGCTACTGGATTAGTATCCCAGCATATATTTAGCAGTTTTGACTTTCAAGAAGAAGCTACTATTGAATATAAAGCATACAAGTTTAATAACAAAAATATTCTTTCTACTGTAGAAAATAGTGAAAAGTGTATTTTGATGTCTGCTAAAATTTAAATCGGCGCAAATTTGGGCGTTGCTAAATCAAGGTGTTCAACCCAAACTGGATCGCCAATCTATAGGTTCAAACGTTCAAGGTTGTAATTGTCTTTTACGAATTACGAATTATACTGCATCTACTTCGTTTCCATCCAATTTTCACCTGCACGCACATCTACTACCAACGGCACACTTAACGACACAGCACTTTCCATCACAGACTTAATTTGTGGCTGTAATTCTGACCACTCGTTTGGGGGAACTTCTAATACCAATTCATCGTGAACTTGCAACAACAGACGCGCCTGGTAATTCTGCAAAACCTCATGCAATCTTACCATCGCAATTTTGATAATGTCAGCACTGGAACCTTGAATTGGTGCATTAGCAGCAGAACGTAGTAAACCCGCATCGTAAGCACCCAAATTCTTTAATTTACTGAGGTCAATATCTTCTGGATTGCTGCCTTTGAGGTTTCTAATTGGGTTACTGGTAAAATCACAATATCGACGACGACCAAGAATAGTTTCAACATATCCTTGAGCGATCGCTTGCTTCTTCACGGACTCCAAATATTCAAAAACTTTAGCATAGCGTTGGTTAAATCGCTTGATAAACTCGTTAGCACTAGCTTTATCCACACCTGTTGAGCGCGAAAACCTCAGAGAACCCATCCCATAAATCACACCAAAGTTGATAGTTTTCGCCAACCGCCGTTCATCTGATGTCACATCTTCTTTCTCAAATATCAGCCGCGCCGTTACAGTGTGAATATCTTCATTTTTCTGGTAAGCTTCAACCAACACTGGTTCTTGACTCAAATGAGCCAAAATCCGCAACTCGATTTGTGAATAATCAGCAGCTACCATCAACCAACCAGGTTCAGGCAAAAACGCTTTACGAATTTGGCGACTAAAAGCAGTCCGAATCGGAATATTTTGCAGGTTCGGATTAGAAGAAGACAATCTGCCTGTAGATGTCACCGTTTGGTTAAAGTCAGTATGCACTCGCTGAGTATCTGGACGCACCAATGCTGGCAATGCATCCACATAAGTAGACTTTAATTTAGATAGGGTACGATACTCCATAATGGCATCAATAATGCCAGTTGTATCAACTTCTTGCAGCCTTTCTAGAGTTGCCGCATCCGTAGAATAACCCGTTTGGATTTTCCGAGAATACTTGGTACTTAACCCCAATTTTTCAAAAAATATCTCGCTCAATTGTTTGGGAGAACCTAAGTTGAATTTTTCTCCAGCAATCTCGTAAACCTGCTGTTCAAACTTAGCTAACTCTGTTTCTAAATGCTGCGAAAGTTCTTGCAAATAACCAGTATCTATGCGGACGCCTGTGTATTCCATCTGAGCTAAAACTGGTTCTAGCGGCTGTTCCACCTCTAGTAATAGCTTATACAAAGCCGGAATTTTCTGTAATTCCTCACGTAATTTTGGCACCAGTTGGAATGTGGTATAAACATCCATACCGCAATATTCTGCGACGGTAGGAATATCCAAGTCGCCGATGGTTTTGCCTTTAGGAACTAAATCAGTATAACTTTTTGCGATCAAACCCAAGTAACGCTGAGCCAAGCTACTCAAATTATGGTTATTACCCTCTGGATTCAAAAGGTAACTTGCTAGCATGGGGTCAAACACAACTCCCGCCAGCTTAACTCCTTGACAACGTAGAATTAAGCGGTCAAACTTGGCATTCTGTAACGTCTTAGGATACTCACTACTTTCTAGAATCGGGCGTAGTGCTTGTAGTGCAACCTCTAGATTCAAATTATCCCCAGCTTTATGTCCAAGGGGAATATAAGCGACTTCATTTGGTTCCGTTCCCCAGCAGCAGCCTATTCCCACCAAAGAAGCGTCTCGTGGTTCTAAATCGCTAGTTTCAGTGTCCCAAGCAACAGGTATCTCTGTCTGTGTGAATTTTTGCAGTTGGTTCACCAACTCAGTGAGTTTAGCTTCTGTGTCAATGATCTGTGGTTCAATTATCGAAGCGCTTTGCTGTTGAACTAATGCTGTATCAGCAGCACTAAAAAACCACAAATCATCATCTTCCGTAGGGGCGGGGTTCCCCCGCCCGTCCAAGAGTGGTTTCGGTGGTGTTTCTACTTCTTTAGTTTCCTCAACTGTGCCACCAAACCGTTGTTGAAGTTCGTTGATTTTGCCTAAAAAAGAATTGAATTCTAACTTTTCTAAATTTGGTATAAGGGCGTTTGTGTCGAAGCCTGTTAATTTACAATCTTCTAAATCAACGAATATAGGCACATCAAGCACTAGACTTGCCAAGTAGCGAGACTTTTCGGCATCTTGTTTTCCCTCGACAAGTTTTTTCTGAGTTGCTTCTTTGATTTCACCCAATGCAGCATAAACTTTGTCAAGGGAACCGTAAGTGTTAAGCAGCTGCACTGCTGTTTTTTCGCCAATTCCCCTGACACCTGGAATATTATCTGATTTATCACCGCAAAGAGCTTTGTAATCCACAACTTGAGATGGGAAAACGCCCAGTTTTTCTTTAACTTGTTCTGAACCAAATTCGATGATACTCGTTGTCGCACGCTTCAGCGCATCTGGGTTAAAGTACAGAACACTAATTTCTTTTTCTGTATCGATCAGTTGAAATAAATCGCGATCGCCTGTAAGAATTTTGACTTTATACCCAGCAGCAGCCGCAATCTGTGCTAAAGTTGCTAAAATATCATCTGCTTCATAACCTGGCGCGGTTAAAACTTTCAAATTCAAGGCATCTAGCAACTCTCGCAGATTTTTCAAGTCAGGAACGAAGTCTTCTGGTGTCCCAGGACGGTCAGCTTTGTAGGTATCGTCAGCTTCGTGGCGGAAGGTTGGTAAGCCTAAATCAAAAGCGATCGCTATTGCTTGCGGTCCGTGAGTTGCTATGACTTCCAGCAGAAACTTGAGAAAGCCAAAACACACGCTGGTAGGAATTCCCGTTTTTGTCCGCAGTCCCCCATCTCGTCCTTTAGCAAAAGCGTAGTACGAACGAAAGGCGAGGGAATGTCCATCTATCAAGATGAACGTGGGATGTGTTGTGGTTAAGAAATCGGAAGTCAACTGGTTTAAAGGTGTTTTTTGGGACATAAAC
>CAZZYE010000350.1:0-7543 GCA_964658145.1 uncultured Stigonema sp. | reverse complement strand
AAGCGACCGATCGCTTCTCTACATTATTTTTCACTCCATGTCTATTCGATCATGAAGAAGGCTCTAAGACCAAGTCAGTTTACGACATTTCTACTGACCCTTTTTCTACTGCCTCTCGTGCGATGTCAGCAGCATGCTCGTCAATAGCAACCCGAGTTGCTTCAGGCAGAGCTAACCTCTGAGTCGCATGAGGACTCTGGAAAGTTTGCTGAGCTTCGGGTTGCTGACAAGCAATCATTGTTTTGACCTGTTCGAGTTCGTCATCTTTGATAGCAACGAACACATCGTAGAGATTTTCTATCTTGGGACGGCGTTCTTCAACCGGATGGGAAGTTTGAAATTCATCAAATAAGTAAAGATCGCCGTCCCGGTAGTAATTGATGGCAACTTCGGGTGCTGGCTGAGTTTTGAGTTCCTCTCCATGCTCTTTTAAGAAGGTGTCGTAAGTGAGATAGGCGTGTTCTTCTACCAGTTGGGAGAAGCGATAGGCAGACCGAGGTGTCAGTTTAAAAATTATTTAATTTTTTTTTGAATGAGCGAATTGGAGCGAAGGGACGGTTAGCTTCTGGGCTTTAATTAAATCGGCTGCTTTTTCGCCAATCATAATTGTGGGCGCGTTGGTATTTCCCGTGGTCAGAGTTGGCATAATTGATGCATCGACGACACGCAACCCCTCCACCCCATGTACCCGTAGTTCAGGGTCTACGACCGCCATTGGGTCAGTTCCCATTTTGCAGGTACCGACAGGATGAAACACCGTACCGCAAGTTTCCCGGATGTACGCTTCGAGTGCTTCATCGCTCTGAGTGTCGGCACCCGGAGCGACTTCCCTGCCTCGAAACTCATCAAAAGCACTGGCATGAAACAAGTCGCGCATTAGTTTAACTCCCTCAACTAGCTTTTGCACATCAGACTTGCTTTGCAGATAGTTCATCCGAATGATCGGTGCGTCTTTGGGGTCAGGCGATCGCAAACTGACACTACCAATGCTTTGGGGATGAGTCAAACATACTAAACCAATAAATCCCGAACCAGCACGGACATAAGTTTGGGGTGCCAACAGAACGGGACATGAGAGAAAATTTAAATCTGGCTGTTACAGCAGGGGAAATTAGATCGGTAACGCTCAACTCCCCATCAACACCGTGGTATTCAGAGCCACCTCGTTGCTGATTCTCAGATTTCTTGAAATAGGGCAATACATCTTGGTAACTCCAACCGGGATTACCCAGTTCCTGCCAGTGGTCATAATCGTGATGATTGCCTCGGATATAAATCATGAAATTAATCGAACTGCTGCCGCCCAAGACTTTCCCACGAGGACAAAAGATTTTGCGGTTATTGAGGTACGGTTCTGGTTCAGAGAAATATCCCCAGTCTACCTCGGAGCCTGGTAGGTTTATGCATTCCGCTGGGATTTGAATCTCCGGTTTAGTATCCGGGTTGCCAGCTTCGAGTAATAACACGGTTGTTTCACTGTCTTCTGTCAGACGGTTGGCGACAACGCAGCCTGCCGAACCTGCACCAATCACAATATAGTCATATTGAGTCATAAAATCCTCGCTTGTGTATTCAACTACTTTAAGAACTGCAACTGAGACTTTTGTTCAACGCTATATTTCCGCTCTCACCACATACCCCAGCCACGATCTCAAGATCCAGAACAACTGAGTAACCTGCTAGTATTCAAGAGCGATCGCTCTTGAGTTGGGTACTGCAAACAGCATTGTTGCTCAAAAGCCGAGAAAATTTGTCGTGGACGATGATTCTTTCAACTTCATGTGTGCAGAAATGCGAGATTTTCCAATGCACGGAGCGCGTGGGGAGTGTTTGCGGGCATGTAGACAATTAGAGAGGACTGGCATCGTTACCCAACAGTGGGGGCAAAACCAGCAAATTTCATGGTGCTGGATGTGCCGAAGTAATGGGTAAGAGCAATAAGGACAGTCGTGCATTATCGTTTGTAGAGAAGTTCACCCGAAGAATACTTTTTCCAAATATTGATATTGTATCCACCCCGGCATTTCATACTGAGGATTAAGTCAGCAGTAGAATCAGCAGAGGCTCTTAAGGAGAAATTAGCTGAAACACAGGTTGTCAGAGCAAGGGCTAATAATTTATTTGCGCGACTTAAGAGATTATCGAGGATCGTCCAAAACTGAACTGTATGCTTGCGGCTCTTCGATGCGGTGTTGCATCTTCGCCCGTCGAGCCTTTGTCATCTCCTGATAAATCTTCTTGCGAGCTAAATTGACACTACCCAGAGGTGCGTGTTCAGGGAGGGTATGCCAGGGCGTGAACGATAGTCCCTCATTCAGTCGCTTCCGCTCCTCGAAGTCAAATTTCTGAGCTGGAATTTTGATTGTAGCAAGTTTGATAAACGGTGAGTCCTTCTCTTGCCACTCTTGCATCGGATCTTCAATGGGGGTTTTCTCATCGTTGACATAAAGCTGCACCAAGAAGTCAAAGGTTGCATCTAGTCCATCTTCCGACAGGTATTTGACGATCGCCTCACGCAAGTAATTCTCTGAATTAGGTGTTGAACCGGAAGTATCTTGCTGGTGAGGTTTTAGGGAATACTTAATGGACTGAGAGCCAAGTCGATAAGGAGTAGTGCTCCAGTATTGAATCAGCAGCGGATTCGCAACTTGTTTGCTAGTGACTGCTTTGAGGATTTCAAAAGTGGGTTCTAGCGATCGCAGCACTTCTGGATCTGCCTGACCAATACTTGCTTTCGTCAGATTGGCAAATCCCTGGGCATCGCGCACCATAAAAACTGGATGATTAATCAGTAGAAAATCTTGGGTTTCCTTCTCATCATCCAGCACTTTTTCACCTTCTACATGCAGGAGTTTGATGGCAAGTACCCGAATATCGGGATCAAGATCCGACTTGAACTTACCGCGCTTCTCTGCTTCGGAAGCATTGGAGAAACGTGCCCAAATTGGATAGGTCTTGGGCTGAGCAAACATACCCACCTTCAACAATTCAGGAATATTGTCCTCAATCTTGAACTCTCCCCAAACTAAGCCGTGACTTTTAGGATGGTCTTTTCGCAAGTCTGGACCCTTCTGGGCTTGAACGTTGAGATCGATGTCCAAGATGGCATCGGTCGCCGCTTCCTGTGCTGCTGCAGATAAGTTGGAATGGCTCATTGCTCTTTATCCTTATAGTGCAAAATAGTGCGAGTATTTCAAGACGAGCGAAACACGCCCTCAGGCTGGGTTGCCCTTGATGGAAGTAGTCGAGGCGTTCAAGACGATGGAAGCGCCTTAGAAAACTTCAACAGATATTATTCGTCGAGAAACGAGACGTTTTTCTCAACAGCTTCACGGCTTATGTGCAGATGATTAGCAGGAAAATCAGGATCGGAATAGCCAACAGCCAAGCCACAAATGATCGATAATTCTGGTGGGATGTTCACCTCGCTGCGGATGATTTCCGGATAAGCCGCTAGCGAAACCTCTACGCAGGTACTAATGCCGCGAGCGGTTAGGCACAACACCAGCGTTTGTAGATACATCCCCACACTTAAGGCATCTGCAAAGCCCAGATCTTGGTGCATGCATACGATACCGACCACTGGTGCGCCAAAAAATTCGTAATTGCGTAGAACGGCAAGCTCTCTATTCGCTTTATCGTCACGAGCAATCCCCATCGCCCCGTAGACTTGCGCGCCCAGTTCCTGACGGTAATGCTGGAAGCCTTGTGGTAGTTGAGAGATGTTGGGCTGCTGCTTGGCTTGGTTTAGCAAAGCCTCTTGGAGACGATCTCGGCGGCCGCCAAGAGCAAACACCATCCGCCACGGCTGGATGTTTGAATTCGACGGCGCGTGCTGCGCTAGAGCGAGGGCTTCATCGAGCAAAGCCCGTGGCACGGGTTGGGATAAGAATTTGCGTGTTGAGTGTCGGTCTTTGATAGTTTGGTCGAGATCAAACATGTTAAATCAACCTCTATGAGAAATAAATGTGAACGCTCAACTGGGATTCCAGGGTGCCTATTAAAAAATTAAAAATTAAAAATTTAAGACAGTTTCACCCCTGGGATTTAAACCCCGATTTATATCAAGTTCGGCTAATTACTATTGAGAGAACTCATAAGACCAACTCTTGTTGCTGAATCGTTTTCAATGCCCATATGCCAATCCAACAGCCAAATCCATCCACAATTAATATCAGGATGGCTGTGACTTGGAAAAGCAGACCCCAGCCTTCAAAGGAAACTTGAGAAACATGATCGGGGCTAATTACGATGAAATGATTGTAGATCGCAAAAAGGAGCGATCCTGCTATTGAACTGAGCAAGAGCCAGCTACCGATGTGGTAGAACTTTGTCCAGAATAAAACGGCTGCAATGATGGGAGTCAGAAAAATCACAATACCCACAAACAAACTTTGAAGGAGAGAGAGGGAAACTGGGATTTCCACATGCGCTAAACCATGCAGTCCGTTGACGATCGCATGGATTACCACGATCGTTGTTCCATATTGAGCAATCTTCATCTTGATTATCCGTATAAATTGTTACTTAGTAATAACAACGGTGGTGTCAACCATCCATTCCAAAGGTCGAGGCTGAAAATTCAGTTCGCGTTTTGCCTTAGCATTCGATACGCCTCTCATCTGAGTACCGTAGTAGACGGCATCCGCACCACTAGTTCGCAGAGCATCCTCAACCGATACCTGAGGAGGCGGTGGAGCATTGAGCCATCGGGCATAAGCAGAGAGCCACACGCGCACGGATTCGGGTTGATCGTCCGTAATCAGGTAAATGCCAGGATTGCCCTGCTCCACTACTGCAACTGTAGCGATCGCCGCATCCTCAATATGAACCCACGACCATACACCTTCGCCATTCCCAACAATTGGGAACTGTTGCTGTCGCACCTGTTGGGCAACATCTCCATCAGGGGCAAACCAAGTGCCGGGTCCGTACAAGAAGCCATAGCGCAGGGCAAACCCTTCTAGATTGGGCGTTTCCAGTAAGCGATGCTCGATCTCAGTTACCGTGCGTGCATCCGCTGCAACTGCGGGCGAAGCATCTAAGGATAGCGGTGTTTCTTCGTCTGCCAATCCAGTACCGGGAACCGCCCAGAAGGCGATCGACTGCCTCAGGTAACGACGCACACCTGCCGCTTGCGCTGCCGCCAGCACATTGGCACCCCCTTCTCGGCGGATACGAGTGTTCAGGGCTGCTGCCGCACGCATCGACTCGCCAGTGTAGGTTTTGGGCAGGGCGGTGAGTTGTTCAATCACCACTTCCGGCTGAGCGCTCTTGACCGCAGCTTTGACAGCATCCGCATCGAATACATCCGCGATCGCCTGTTCTACGCCTTGTTGAGCTAAAGTCCGGGCTTTTTCTGGAGAACGGGTTAAAGCGACTACATCGTGCCCTTTTGCAAGCAGCTGCGCGATCAGGGGGCGACCGATCGCGCCCGTTGCCCCTGCAACAAAAATCCTCATCTGTGAACCTCCTGTTGAAGCCTGTGAAACATTTTAAGACGCACTTTGTACCCTCTTTAATTACGAATTACGAATTAGTAATTATTTCGTCACCGCTTGACTTACGAGCGGCGAAGGATTTCTCCACTTGCCGCTGAATACAAATTGAGAGAGCGGCTTGCGTTGCCTTGGCGTTTACTGTCGCGTTCCTTAAGAGCATCCGGGAGTGTTATTGGATCGCCCTGATAGCCGATCGCCATTCCCGTCCACGCCTCAAAACCCTCAGTAATGTCAAAAATATGACGCGCTTTCTCCGGAACGATACCGATCATTTGATGTACGTAAATTCCTCGTGCCGTCGCCTCTACCACAAGATTACTAGTGGCAAGTCCGAGGTCGTGAATAGCAGCCTGGTTGTCTTCGTTATTGCGAGTGAATCTGAGGCTGGCAATGCCTAGCGCCAGAACCGGAGCGTTCTTTGCCCAGATCTGGTTTACTTCGACGAAGCACGATAGGAGTTGTTGAAAATGGTCAGGGTTCTCTTTGGTCGCGACGAGATAGCGCCAGGGTTGCTCATTGTAGGAAGATGCTGCCCACCGCGCCGCCTAGAATAACGAACGGAGATCGGCGGACGAAACCGGACGATCCTGGAAGGCATAAGGACGAAGAGCGTTCTGCGAGTAATTCATGGATCGCTTCGTTTGTTAACGCCCTCTTTTCAGACATAATTGCTCCTCCCGGTTTTTGTTTAGATCAGCGCAAGTGTGTTTCACCTGG
The DNA here is from genome assembly GCA_964658145.1 of uncultured Stigonema sp. Classification (GTDB taxonomy): domain Bacteria; phylum Cyanobacteriota; class Cyanobacteriia; order Cyanobacteriales; family Nostocaceae; genus Stigonema. The sequence continues at coordinate 1,325 of CAZZYE010000350.1, read as the reverse complement.
TTCTGAATGAACTGTCCCTATTCTTCAGCGTTTGCCTAATTTAGACCAGGCAAGTTTATGAAGATAGGTCTTAAATTAAGTTCAACTTAAGCGTCTTGAGGCGCGATCTCGGATCTCATGTTTTTTCCATGCTGTTTACTAAGCTATGAACAATGAACCTTCAACCTTTGAAACTCAACGAAACTTTCGGCAAACAGTGCGAGCGCCTCATCCGGATGGTGGGCATTGATTTTTTAGATTTAAACCTGTGCCATGATTTTAGTAAGTAATACCCACAAGCGCCCTTATTTACTATAAAGATAATATCAAGGGAGTAGTTACGTCAAAGCATGGATAACTCTGGAGGGTAAACAAATAACGAGGAGACAGGTAACGAATAGGTAGCAAAACTGGTAAAACGATAACAGTATATTAGAGTGATAATAGTGGTGATGCTACCAAAAACGGCAATCAGATGAATGACCCATATAATGTTGCAAAACAAGGGGGTAAGCACTCTGGATTCTATAACTTGGATTGGCGGTTTTACGGATACTGGTAAAACAAAGAATGTATCCATCTACGACCACAACTGGTCAAGGCTCGGTCAATTCTCTCCGTCCTCAGTCAAGTTAGTTAGAAGGAGTACAAGACTTTGCGTAGTAAGCGCTTGAGATTGTTTAATTTGCCTAGTCCTCCTCCTTGTTTCTCCTACGAAGAAATTCAATCGGAGGACGCAACGCTCTTAACCGGGCATTCCTCCCATCACTGTTACAAATTACAAATTACGAATTAGTAATTATTCGGTCATGAGGCACTACCAGAGTGAGAATACCACCAACTAGCAGTACTGCTGAAAGGAAAAGCAGCCCTGGGGTAAAACTATTAGTGGCATCCTTAAGGATGCCGATAAAGTAAGGACCAACAAATCCTCCCAAATTGCCCACAGAGTTAATCAACGCATATGAGCCTGCTGCTGCTCTACCGCTTAAAAAGGCAGTGGGTAAAGCCCAAAATGGTCCTAAAGCCCCCCAAATTCCTAGTGCTGCCAACGAAAGGGCTACTAGAGCAGTTACAGGATGATGAAAATAAGCACTTAGGAGTAAACCAAATGCTCCGATGAAAGCTGGGATAGCAACATGAGCGAGGAGCAAAGGTGATGTATCAGCGGTATCAAACCATTTATCAAAGCGATCGCTGGCAGGCGTTAGCGCGTCTGGGAACACAGCCACAGCGGTTATTGTGGGATATCACCCCCATTGAGAATGCTCGCTCACTCGCTCAGTATTACATCATGTCCGTATAAACAGTTACGATATACCGCCAAGCCCCCGTCCCCTCTCCCA
>CAZZYE010000349.1:7211-7543 GCA_964658145.1 uncultured Stigonema sp. | reverse complement strand
TAATTTGTCACATTCATCTAATTTTTTCTCGCTGTAACATTCGTGAGCAGTATCATAAATTAGGCTAATGATTCTAGTGTAATCGCGTTGACTCTTCGTTTTATTACCGTTAGCACCAGCAGCAATGCTAAAAGTAACTGACATAGCAACTAGAGTCATAGCTAAAATAGACTTTTTCATTTTATAAAGCAATTCTTAAATTAAATAATTTTGAGCCTATCACCAACAATTATTATGTTGATAAAAATAATAATTTTTTACATAAGACTATCTGTAAGCGTGTAGTACAATTCCTAACCCTTACGATGCTGCTGTTTTACCCCGATGTCGTC
>CAZZYE010000349.1:0-7201 GCA_964658145.1 uncultured Stigonema sp. | reverse complement strand
TTAATGCTGGCAACAAGCCCTACAAACCGAAAGCAATGATACTGCCAGACTCAGTAGAAATAAAAGGTGGATCGGTAAGTCTCGTTCCCAAGTACACTTGAGCATTCTTTCCAATAATTGGGGCGATCGCCTCTCTCGGCAGTGGGCGATCGCACAAATCCCACTACTCTCCCAAAAACTGAGCTACTACAGCCAAATCTTCCATGGCTCTGTTTAGCCGATTCAGCATTGCCTCGGTTACTTCTGGTTGTAGCTCTCAACTGTTTCTAACTTTTCTCGTAAACGACGATCCAAGGCTTCCATCCACAACGAAACTCCAGTATGACGGATAGCTTTTAGTAATCCCATGTTAGTCAAAACAGCTAGCACCGAATCCTGTTTGGTCTTGTCCACCGTAACCATAGAATCCATCTGCCAGTTCCAATTTTTCTGGGGTAAATTCGCTCGTATTGGTCGAATGTAATACCAGCAGGTTTTAGCTGAGGTTGCGGTAGAGTCGGTTGCACACTAGTCATAACTTAAGATGAGGAGCGTTACACTGCCTATGTTTACATATGAGAGCGATCGCACATTTTTAAGTTTTAAATTTTCAAAGACATGAAATATTTATTCCATCTGCAATTTCCCGCCTTTGAAAGATATTCTGGTAATTTCCAAGTTATCAAATCGATTCTTGACCAGAGCTAAACCAGAACTCGCGTTTTTCTTTTTCTTGTGCCAAATATCATAGGGATATTCATGGATGTAGATTTGAGTGGGGTCAGGTGCGATCGGATGCGGTATACCCAACCACAACATTCCATTGGCGGCATCAAAATATAATAGCTTTACAACTCCGTAATAAGTCATAGACAAAACGCAGTCGCACTCAGGGCTTGAAACTACTTCTTTAAACATCACAGACAAGCAATTTGAGCAATCTGCATTTGACGAATCCCATAACCAATGATGCAAATCTTCCCCTAGTAACCAAGATTCAATTTGTTTACTAGTAATTTGAGGAGTTCCCGGCATATATTATTACGTAAAACTTCATCTGTTATAACAAATACGATAAAAGCGTAGTTTAACTTATGCACTCGCCTTCTTTGGTATTCTGAGATGGTGCGACTGTAAAGTGAAAAGTTTTCCATAAGCCTTATCAGTCCTTGATTTTCCCTTGCTCACACCATCCGCTGAAATCAGCAAACAGAAGGTGGGCGTGAATGCACATTATCAGTTTTATGTCAATGCGTAAGTCCTAACTTCTCAGTAACCGTAGACCACTCAGCGTCACCAACACCGTAGACCCTTCATGCCCCAAAACGCCTAAGGGCATAGTGATATTGCCAGTAAAGTTAGCAACCAATAGCAGAACAATGAAACTGAGAGCAAAGACAATGTTTTGTTTGATAATGCCTTGAGAACGACGACCCAGACGAATGGCATGCTCTAATTTTTCCAGACTGTCTGCCATCAACACCACATCCGCTGTTTCTAGCGCCACGTCACTCCCCGCAGCCCCCATAGCAATTCCCACGGATGCTTGGGCTAAGGCAGGGGCATCGTTAATGCCATCTCCCACCATCGCCACAGTCTGATACTGCTTCTGTAGCCGTTGAATCACCATGACTTTATCCTCCGGTAGGAGTTCTGCATACACTTGATCTATGCCAATTTCCTCAGCAATGCTTTGGGCAGTCCGCAAGTTATCACCCGTCAACATGATAATCCTTTCAATACCCAGGCGTTTTAAGCGGGCGATCGCTTTGGCTGCTGTAGGTCGCACCGTATCCGCAATGGCAATTATCCCAAGGATAAGTCCGGCATAGGCAACCCAAACAACCGTGAAGCCCGACTGTTCCCACTGCAGACTTTGCTTTAGAATATCTGGATAACGATTCTCTTGCGCTTGGACAAAGTCTGCTTTGCCAACAAAAGCTGTTTGTTTGTCAATAACTCCTGTAATCCCCAGTCCGATTTTAGCCTGAACATTGACGGCTTCATTCCATTGCAAGCCCCGTTGACGGGCAGCTTCAACGATCGCATCCCCAATAGGATGTTCGGACAAACTCTCCAAGGCGGCTGCCACTTGTAGCAACTTGTCTTCATGTTGTGTTGCCATGACATGGACTACTTGAGGTTTGCCTGTGGTTAGCGTCCCGGTTTTGTCAAAGGCGATCGCACGGACCCGCCCAATCATTTCTAATTGAGCACCATTCTTGAACAAAATCCCGTTTCGTGCTCCATTTGCAATTCCTGATAGGAGGGTTGGCATAATCGCTGCCATTAAGGCACAGGGCGAAGCTACTACCAAAAAAATCAGTGCCCGATAAATAGTGTTTTCCCAGTTCCAACCCCAAACAAACGGCGGCAGGGTTCCTAGTAGGATAGCAATCAGCACAATCACCTTAGCATAGCCCCGCTCAAATCGTTCAATAAACTGTTGAGATTGCGGAGTTTCAGTCTGCGCTTGCGCAACTAGACGGATCACCCGCTGAATCAGGCTACTCTCTGGCGGTTGATGGATTTTGAGTTTCAGCGCCCCATTGCCATTGATCGTGCCTGCAAAGACTTCATCTCCCACCGTTTTCTCAACAGGCATGGATTCTCCAGTGATGGGGGCTTGGTTTAGGGTACTAAAACCTTCAATAACTATGCCATCGGTGGGAATCAGTTCTCCCGGTTTGACAAGGACTTGAGCGCCGATTTGTAGCTCAGAAATCGATATTATCTGCTCATGTCCATTCAGCATTACCCGTGCAGTATCTGATGTCAAACTCATCAGACCACGGATACTGCGATCGGTTCGTTGCATGGCATAGTTTTCGAGTGCGCCGCTGATCGCAAAGATCAGAATTAAGATTGCCCCATCAACGATCAAGTAGTATTCCCGTCGCCATAGCCCCAGGCTTGCAGCTCCCAATGCTGCCACAATCATCAGCAGGTCTACATCCAGTTCTTTTTCTTTCAACAGGGTCGTCAATCCCTCGCGGGTGCTTTCATAACCCCCAATCACATACGCTGTCGGTAGAATCAATAGGGCAAGACCAAGCCAGCCAAAGAAGAGTGCTAACCAACCGAGGAATACGAGTAACCCGCAGACAATGGCTGCCACTATCTCTCGATTCTCTAGGAGGAGTTGCGCGATCGCATTTTTTGATAAAGAAGGGGCATACATAGCTTGGTTAGCCATTGATTGTTGACGAACCAATTCTAAACATTGACATCAATGTCAATGTCAATGGCAACAACCTATACTTCAATACGGTATGGTTCAGTTAAGGCTTTGATCCCCCCTAACCCCCCTTAAAAAGGGGGGAACCGGAGTCAAAGTCCCCCTTTTTAAGGGGAGCCAGCGCGCATGAGGAGGGTTAGCCCGACCTAGGCGACTGGCGTGGATTTAGGGGGATCAAACGATGTTTCATATCTAGTGCCAAGATGTACACCACCACGGTAGCCTTTTTAAGGGGAGCCAGCGATCTCCGGAGGGTTTCCCGACACAGGCAACTGGTGTGGGCTAGTTCAGATCTTCAGTATTGCATTAAAACTTAAGCCGAAACGTATTGTGGTGATCCCCACCTTGGCGATGGAATTTACTGGTAAGTGAAAGCAAGCAGCGCACGCAGCTACTTACATGACACCCTACTAGAACCAAACTCCAGCGACTTGCAGACATGGAGGCGTTGCTAAAACATTATCAAGAGCGCTTTGGCGATTTGCCACAGTAAGAGGAGGAACGAGTGAGGGGCGATCGCCTAACCAATTTCCTCTATCCAGCTTTGAATGGCACTAAGGAGATTTGGTTGATTTGGTAGAATGCCCTTGATAGGTTCCTCTGTAGGTTTGCTAGTTAGCAAACAGATGTAAATCCCTAAGTCTTTATCAGCCAGACTGTAGCACAAGTTAATTAGCTCTTCATGTGGTTCACAGCGGTGCAGAATTAAAGCTAGATTTGGCTTGTGTAACTTTTGTTGTCTGCGAGAAATCTCCTGCTGAAGTTGAGCCGAATCATTGACAGAGGGAATCTCGAAATAACCAGCTTTCCGGTAAATCTTGTTGCAAAGTTTTTGGGCGATGATACTTGTGTTTGTCTCAAGTTTCAAAGATTGAGTGTCGATGGCGATAGGATAAGTTTTGTCAGTGGGTTGCAAATGGATGAATTGGTTTTCTAATGCTTGAACTCTGGAAGGTTCACCTTCGTGCCAAGCTTGATAAAAGTCGGTGTAACTCATGTTTTGGGCGCAGTTCCAGATGAGTCGGTAGCTCTTTGTGCTGTTCTGTGACATCTGTAGTTTTCAGCGCATCTTTTCCGGTAGGGCAAATACATGAAGATAAGTGATTTTAGATTCTGGCTATGTTCACTTATTTTCCCTGTACACAACCGTTTGACCTCGATATTCTCGAATCATCAGCTTTCAACGATTCAAAACATGAGCAAGCAAAACGACTTATACATCAACATAACCACAGAAATTTCAGACGACTATCACTACTGGGCAAATGTTACGCCCCCTGAGTGCGATCGCCTACAAGAACTCGAACTAAAACGCGACATATTCAACACGACAAAAGTAATTATTGATGCACTGATGTCAGGGCAAACAGAGGCAATATCCACACCTACTGAATCTAAAATAATATTTGGTCGCTCTGGCGGTCGAGCTTTGTTAATCAAAGCCCTAGACGAAGCCGAAAAACGAGTGATTATTAATTGCCCTTGGCTGAGTCAGAAGAGTATTGACAAAGATCTGCTGCTAAAGTTCGGAGCGTTTCTTGCTCAAGGTGGTTGCATCGATATTGGCTGGGGCTACCAGTATGATGTAGGTAAAATAATCAAAATTTCCGGCAATGGCAAATATTTCATTGATGCCAAGGGCAATGAATGGCAAAGCTATAGTGCATTGCCCAAATTACACGAACTGCAAGAAAGCTATCCTAGCCAATTCAAACTTAAATTACTAGGAACCCATGCAAAATATTGGATATGCGATCGCAAATTCGCTTATGTAGGCAGTCACAATGTTCTTAGCTCAAAAGTTAAGAGCGTCAACAACTGTTACCCTGACCTGCTAGGCGATGAAGTCGGAACCTTACATAGATCGTTACACAATATCCAAAAGTTGATTAAAGGCTTCGAGAATCAGCCCGACCTATCAGATGCGCTCAACAAAGATACAATATGCTGATTGAGACTCACACCTTCCGTTTCAGCCGTCTCAGCCAAATGACGATGCAGAGATTTAGGCATCCGCAAAAGTAGTTTACCACTATAGGTATCATCAGTGCTTGGCAAAGGAATATCATCGCCTGCATCATAAGCTGTCTCAATCCATAATTCCCGCGCCTCATTCAAGTTTGCTATTGTCTCCTCTAGGTTTTCACCTTGAGTGAGACATCCAGGCAAGTCTTTAATTTGCGCTACATATCCCCCCTCTGGATCGGGGTAAAGTGTTACAGGATACTGAAGATTCACATAATATTCCAACGACGGCTTCTCAATCTGCTTGTTCTTCTGGTTCAGTGTCTTCATCATTCCACTCTTGTAAATTTAATATTTCAACGATTTGCTGGACATAAACTCCCTTAACTTTCTGTCCGCCTTTTTTAGGAACAGTCACTTTTCTGCCTTGTGAGTCTCGAAAACTATGGTGACTGCCCTTAGACCTTTTTTCTTCAAAGCCAAAAGCTTCTAAAAGATAGCGCACATCCTCAAACCGTACTTCTGGCGGTTGCTTGAGGAATTGCTCTACTAATTTCTTTAATTTGCTCATTGAGCAATAGTATCATATATAGTATCAAAATCTAGAGCAAAAATCTACACCGGTTCACGCCCGAAGCCAGCATCTCAATAGTTTCAATTAAATGTTTTAGCGATCGCCCTAACATATCCAGTTTCCCAACAGAAAGCGTGTCACCTTTTCGTGCCTCCAAAGTGCGCCTGATCCCGACTGGGTCGATTTGACTTGCTACCGTAGGCAAGGTTGCTGAATGTTCTATCACAGCCTGCCGCTTTCAAAGCATCTATTAGCTACTATTAACAATTCTTAATTGATAATTCGTAATTAGCAATTTAATTACGAATTACCCTTCGGGTGACGCTCGTTCCGACGCGGGGGTACCCGCTAACGCTTCGCTATCGCTAACGCCAGTTCCCTACGGCGGGAAACCCGCCTTCTCCCAAGGGGAGACGCTTCGCGAACAGGACTGGACTCACAATTAGCAATTAACAATTAACAACCAACAACTACCTTATTTGGAGAATAATCTATGTCCCAGCAAAACAATTTTGTTAAATACCTTTCACTAGGACCAGTTTTGTTGTTTGCCAATTTGATTTTTACTGCCATTCTGTTAATTCTCATTAACTACTGGTTCCCCGACCTACTTTTCCACCCACTGCCATAAATGTAAGATTGTTAGTGGTTAGTTGTTAGTGGTTAGTTGAATTTTCTACTAACCACTAACCAATAACCACTAACAAATCCCAACTTTTAACTTGACTTTTAAACTCGTAATGCTGTAAACAGTGTGCGAGTTTTGTTTTTTTTAGAGCAGCTAAATTAATTTTTCTAAACTTCACTAGTAAAAATGATATTTAGCGTCAATTATTATTAATATGAAAAATGCCACCACTTTATTTAGAGGCAAACATAAAATATGGCGCAAGCTATAGATGCATCAAAAAATCGTCCTAGCGATCCTAGAAACCAAGAGGTTGTCTTTCCAGAATGGCGCGACTCGCAACGGGGAAACTTAGAAACGCCAATTAATGCTTCTCCCCTAGCCAAATGGTTCATTAATGGTTTAGCAGCCTATCGCCCAGGAATAACTCCCTTCAGAAGAGGGTTAGAAATTGGCATGGCTCATGGTTACTGGATATTTGGTCCATTCGCCAGATTGGGTCCCCTGCGGGATACAAATAATGCCAACTTAGCTGGTTTATTGGCAACCTTCGGCTTAGTTGTGATTTTGACTGGAACCTTATCCTTGTATGCCAATAGCAACCCTCCCCAACCAATAGCTACTGTCACTGTACCCAACCCTACTGATGCTTTTAAATCGCCAGAAGGCTGGAACAATTTTGCCAGTGCTTTCTTAATCGGTGGTCTTGGCGGTGCTGTAGTCGCTTACTTTGTAGCCAGCAATCTCCAACTAGTTCAAGGTCTGGTTGGTGGTTAATTAGGATTTAGGAAGAGACGTTCCGGCGGAACGTCTGTAC
>CAZZYE010000348.1:5197-7544 GCA_964658145.1 uncultured Stigonema sp. | reverse complement strand
GACTATTGACTATTGACTATTTCTAGCAGTTCGCTAGGTTTGTGAATTAAAAAATCTGGATTTTGCCTAGCTAGTATTTCTGGTGAATTAAATCCCCAAGTTACTGCAATGACTTTGATACGGGCTTTCTTAGAGGCTTCTATATCTCTGGTTTCATCTCCAACATAAATGACTGCTTCTGGTTTTATTTGCTGCTGCTTTAAGACATTATTAATAATTGTAGTTTTTCCGAAAATTGTTATTCCTGAGTAAATAAACTCAAATAAGTTATCTAATTCATTTATCTGGAGAAATTCTGTCACATTTTCTTGAGAGTTAGAGGTTATAATTCCTAGCCTGTTTCCTTCACTTTTAAGAAGTATTAAGGCTTCTCTGATTCCTGGTATTGGTTTTAACTCTGGTATTTTGTTTTTCAATTCAGCTTTAACTTTTTTAACCAGAAAAGGTATCTTAAAAATAGAGATGCCTGAGTATTTAATAATTTCTCTAGAACTTAAGTTCTTGAGCATGGCAAGTTCGTCGTCAGCGATGGGTATATAGCCAAACTCTTGAGCTAAACGATTAGCAATACAAACAAGAGCATCTACTGTATCAGCAATTGTCCCATCAAAATCAAATATAATTGCTTTTTGGGTCATTCTTTCGCAAGCGAGTGAGTCAATATTAGCACGGGCATTCCTTCGTAACATTTCTGGTTTAATCCGCCGTAACGCCGATGCCGGAAATCGTCTATCCCACTCCTCAGTTGATATTTCCGCTAATTCTACCAGTAATGGTGCAATATTCCCAGAGTAAGGCTGAAACTCTGCAACATCAGTTTCTTTGGCAAAACGCTGATTCCAGGGACAAACATCTTGGCAAATATCACAACCAGCAACCCAGCCTTGCATGCGATCGGTGATACTATCAGGCAATTTTTCATCCCGATTTTCAATTGTATGATATGCAATGCAGCGAGTGGCGTCTACGACAAACGGATTGACGATCGCACCCGTGGGACAAGCCTCAATACAGCGAGTGCAAGTACCACAGTGTTCTGTTGATGGGCGATCGGGATCCAACTCTAGATTTGTCAACACTTCCCCTAAAAATACCCAGGAACCATATTCGCGCGCGATCACATTACTATTTTTGGCAATCCAACCAATTCCGGCTCGTTGTGCCCAGACTTTGTCCTGCACTGGACCAGTGTCTGAATAATAACGTGCTTCAATCCTTTCATCAAGTTTTTGCAACCAAATAGTTAGCGCCTTGAGTTTTTTGTGCATCACCTTGTGATAATCTCGCCCCCAAGCATAACGAGAGATTTTACCGTATTCTTCACCTTTCGGACGCTCATTGGAGTTGTAATAGTTGAGTGCAACACAAATTACCGATCGCGCTTCTGGCATACAAGCGCGAATATCCTGACGTTTAGGGTTCTCCATCCACTCCATATCAGCGTGATACAACTGCGTCAACCACTCTTGCAATCTCATCGCCGACATTGCATCCGAACCATCTACCGCAGCAATCCCAACCTTATGAAACCCCAACTCTAAAGCTTTTTGTTTTACCTCACTGCTACTGACTGCGGGTAATTGATTCATTTATCTTTTTGAAAGAAACCATATGAAAGTCATTATTATACACCAATACTGTTAAAGTAAGGTGACGAGAGATTTCACACTTGTCTTGACGTTGCATGCAACGTCAAGACAAAGGTTATCGTTCTGGCAAATACTTGAAATATAATGTAATCTTTTATACAGATTACTGTGAAAAAATTGATAAAAATTAGCAATATTTAATGATTTGACAATCGTGTATCTGTTTAGGAGTGAGGTAGTCAAGCTTTTAAAAATACATCTCTAGCAGCAGGTTTTAAAGAAGCTCTACGATTTAAATTTATATAAAAATAACCCGATGTTTGCCTTATGCTTCCAACCCCGCCGTCACCTACTGACACGGCAAAGAAAGAATTCACGATTGAGGGAATTACAGAACCAACCGTACTGCGCTATTTTGAGACTTTGAACGCCGGACAATTTGAGGAAACTGCTGCCTTGTTTGCCGCAGATGGTGTGATGCATCCGCCATTTGAATCTGGTATTGTCGGACCAGATGCGATCGCTAATTATCTACAACAAGAAGCCAAAGACATTAAGGCTGATCCCCGTGAGGGTATTGTTGATACTTTAGTCGCAGATCAAATTCAAGTTCAGGTAACAGGCTGTTCTCAAACTTCTTGGTGTGGTGTCAATGTCATTTGGACGTTTATCCTTAACTTACAAAAGCAAATTGTTTACATAAAGATTAAACTCATAGCCTCTCCCCAAGAGTTACTTTCACTGCGGCGTGGTTAATT
>CAZZYE010000348.1:0-5187 GCA_964658145.1 uncultured Stigonema sp. | reverse complement strand
CTAATTGCTAATTGTCAATTGTTCCCAGTGTTCCATTAGCCATTAGCCCTTCGGGTTCGCAGTCCCCTGCGGAGGGAAACCCTCCTTCAAGGCTGTCTCACCATTAGCCATTAGCAACTAACAATCCTTTGGCAAAGTAGCTTCTAACTTGAGACAGTTCCCACCATTGAGTTGCAATTGGTACTCTACCTTATCCATCAGACGATTAATAATCAACCAACCATAGCCACCTTCTTGTTTTTCCAAGGGGTTGGGAGCCAAATATTCAGACAAATCATAGCCTTCGCCATAGTCCCAAACTTCTAGAGCGATATCCTGTTCTTTCAGCTCCAAACGAATTAAAACTGGCAAATAAGGCTGATCCTTGTGGGCATGACGTACTACGTTTGAGTAAGCTTCCACTAAAGCCAAGCGTAAACGACTTGATTGCCGCGACCAATCAACGGATTCTTTTAGCTCTGTTTCCAAACATCCCATTAACCAGTTTTCCACAATGTTTAAAAACTTTAAATCGCTTGGTACATTAATCTCACTTTTCATGACTTACAAAATCTCCAGCGAGAGGATAGTTTGGTCATCTTCTTGAATGTGGTTTTCTGCCTGAATGCGAGCTAGTAAATGTTTAAGAGAAAGTGGTTGTGGCTCCATTTGTAAAAGTTGCCAAAGACCTTCTAAGTTCAGCATAGAATGGCTATTTACAATTTGGTTACCTACAGAAGCGGCATTTACGTTTTGTTGAGAAACCATTGCTTCAGTAATACCATCACTAGCTAGTAGTAAGGTATCTCCAGAACTTAAAGTCAACTGACCAAACTGCGCCTCCCATATAGTTCGTATTCCCAAAGGAATACCGCGTACCTTAAGGCAATTAAGCTTTTCTGTCATAGTTGCTTGGCGTGACAAAACAAGGGGATAAATGTGACCTGCATTAGCGTAGACTAATTCTTTAGTAGTAGGGGTATAACAGGCTAAGAAGAGGGTAATAAAGCGATTATTGCCGATCAAGTCATCGCATAAAGCGTAGTTAAGATTTTGCATGACTATATTCGGCTTTTCTGGCGTTTCTTGAGACAATTCGCGGCGCAACACCGAAATGGCACTAGCCATGAACAAAGCAGCAGGAACGCCCTTGCCAGAAACGTCACCTACTGCTAACCACAAGTCACCTTTGGGATGAACAAACACTTCAAAAAAATCCCCTCCCACTTCGCCTTGAGGGTAGCAGCAGGCTTGGACTTTCACACCCTTGATATCAGGCAAGCTTTGACGCAGCAGGTTGTTTTGAATTTGACGGGCTACTTCCAACTCGGCGCGAATCTGCTCTTGCTTTTCTTGAAGATGCTGGTAGAGTTTTGCCTGGGAAAGGGCTAATGCTGCTTGTTCGGCAACACCTGCAATCAGCTGAATATCTTCATCTTGCCAGAAACGATCAGGTTTTTGTTGATAGAGAGCCAGAACGGCAAGCAAGTGTTGCTGGTATGTAAGTGGCACAGCTATTTGGTGACAAGACTTGCCGTCATGGGTATGTTCGTCAAGTTGATATTGACCGGTTGCGAGAACGAGTTCGATCAAAGGGCTGGGGTCGAATAAGCAATTCGGGTGTTTGGGGTCTTGGTAAGAGAACTCATCTAGTGTCAGGCGATCGCTCTCTACTGGTCTAATTATGCAACAACTAGCCTCAAAGGTCTGTCCAATTGTTGCCACAATTCGTTGTAGCATGCTGTGGTAGTCTAAAGACTCCCGAATTGCTGTTGTCACCGCATTAAACAAAGATTCTCGCCGCAGGGCGCGACTTAACTCTTGGGTACGTTTTTTAAGTACTCGATACGTATCAGTAGCTTGCTCGACTATTACTTTGAGTTGGTCTGGTTTCCAAGGTTTAGTGATGTACTTAAACACTTGACCTGAGTTAATCGCTTGCACCAAATCCTCTACGTCGGTGAAGCCAGTCAGTAAAATGCGAATCGTATCGGGAAAACGCTCTACAGTGAGACTGAGAAATTCAGTGCCATTCATCTCTGGCATTCTTTGGTCAGAGATAATCACAGCCATCTCGCCTTCAGTGTCCAAAACTTTCAGGGCACTGAGGGCATCGCTTGCTTTGTATACTTGAAAATCTCGTCTAAAAGTGCGGTGGAGTAAATCTAAATTATCAGGCTCGTCATCAACCACCATGAGCTTGAGTTTTTCTGCTTCTGTATCAGTCATATTTGACTTTACTTTCTTTAATAAATGGCAACATGCTGTGTTGATTCCACAAAATAATTAACAAACAATAGTAAAGAGAATTCATCGACTTTGAACACATAATTTCTCGCTCGTTGTAAATTTTTATAGTCCTTTCAAACTAATTACACCCCGAAATCAATTTATCCCACTAACCCGGAACGCAGTGCGCGGACTGCTGCTTGGGTACGGTCATCAGCACATAGCTTGTTCAAAATATTGCGGACGTGAGTTTTTACAGTCCCGACTGTAATGTAAAGTCTTTCCGCAATCACTGCATTGCTACAACCTTCTACGATCAGCTGTAGTACTTCTAATTCCCTTTCTGTGAGAGTGTAGGGGTCAAGCGCCTCCAGATTCTCAACAGACTCTGGGTTATTAACAACAGTTTTGGTGTCGAATGACGTTACCTCCGGCTTATGTGGATTTTTTTGCTGTGCCTGTTGTAACACAATCCGAGCGATCGCCGGATCGATCCAAGCGTTGCCATTGTAAGTTACTCGCACGGCTTCCAGCAAATTATCAAATCTGATGTCCTTCATACAGTAGGAGTCTGCCCCTGCTGCAAAAGCTGCCAGCACCGCTTCTTTGTTGTCCCGCAGCGTTAAAATCAACACTCTGGTTCTTAACTGTTCTCCAATCTCAGTAGATTTCACCTCCCGTGTTAGCTCAATGCCATCCTTATCGGGTAAACCAATATCTATAATCGCTATATCTGGTTGTAGCAATTTTAACATCTTCATTCCCTCGACAGCATTGGCAGCTTCCCCGACAACTTCAATTTCATCCTTTTGCATGAGTGCTGTCCGAATACCAACACGAGTTAAGTCATGATCTTCAATCAGAGCAACACGAATTTTAGTCATGGTAAATTTCCGCTCTTTACACTCTTAACTGTAAAATTGAGTTTACCTGATCCGGCGATTCGGCTCCTAAAAAACATGGGGAGTGGGGAGTAGGGAGTAGGGAGTGGGGGGAATGGAGGTGTTTGTTCATTCGTAACGGGTGGGTTAGCGTACCGCCCGTGGGGCGCTCCTAACATAGTCAAACCGACTTGGCAGTGATTTGTTACTTCTCTTACACCCTTATATGATCTTAGTCGCAGTAATTCTCGGAACATTTTTTTTGTGATCTGGGTCTAAAATGTGTTGAGCGGTAATCTAAAGAGCGGAAATTTCAAGGGTCAACCTTGGAAAATTCAAGTTACAATCTTTGGCAAGCCGCAGGCAAAATATCCAATAGTTTGGTGTGAGGCTGATTAGTAATAGGCTATGTGTATACCGAAAGATGCATTTTCGGTTCTGGGGCTACCAGTTCATGTCATGACTAACTATTCGGACTGGTTGCTAGAACGCGTACAAAAAAACTTAGGAACTCATGTGGTAACGCTGAATGCAGAAATGACAATGCAGGCACAGCGTAATACAACACTTACCAAGGTGATTCAAGATGCTGAGCTAGTCGTTCCCGATGGCTCTGGGGTAGTTCTGTATTTGCGGTGGTTGCTGTGGCAAAAAGTGCAACGAATTCCAGGGATTGAACTAGCAGAAACACTCTTGCGAGAACTTGGGCAACCCTTAACTGAGGCAAAGGTATTTTTCTATGGAGGTGTACCTGGGGTAGCTGCAAAGGCAGCAGATTTTTGGCGTCATCAAAACCCTAGTTTGGACATAGTCGGTACTCATTGCGGCTACCATTCAAAAGAAGAAGAACAACAATTGCAGCAAACTTTGGTGCAACTACAGCCACAAGTGATTTTTGTTGGCTTGGGAGTACCACGTCAAGAGTTGTGGATTGCCCAAAATCGCCATTTGTGTCCCCAAACAATTTGGCTCGGTGTTGGTGGCAGTTTTGATATTTGGTCGGGGACGAAAACTCGCGCTCCCGCTTGGTTGGGAAATAACAATTTGGAATGGCTGTATCGGCTTTATCAAGAACCTTGGCGCTGGCGGCGGATGTTGGCTTTGCCCGAGTTTGCACTGAAAGCCTTGGCTTATCGTTTTGTTCCAATCCCCGATCGGGATTGCGTCTAGTTAATAACTAATTGCAGTCGGAAATTTGAGATTCTCAAGTTCTATGTGGGAATACTTAGTTTTGTATTGAATCTCAAACCCCAACTTCACACAACTCAGCAATGCCAGTATTAACCACGAACAACACGACTGAACAATCTGTCCATCTTCAGGACGGGGATCAACAGCACAGTGACAATGCTACAGTTATAGTGCAATTGCGCTCGGTCACGAAAACCTATACCAACGGAGCATCCGTCCTGTCGGATGTGAACTTGGAGGTCAAACAGGGAAAGTTTCTGTTTATCACCGGATCTAGTGGTTCTGGTAAATCTACGCTCTTGAAATTACTCTATGGTGAGGAATTACCAACACAGGGAGAAGTCATTGTTCATGGGTCTAATGTGGCGGCTTTGCGGGGCGATCGCTTGTCATTATTGCGACGACGCATTGGCATAGTGTTTCAAGACTATAAACTGATTCCTCAGCGGACGGTAGCGGAAAATGTGATTGTCTTGCTGCAAGCTCAAGGTTATACCCGCAAGGAAATTCAACGGCGCTTAGAACCTACTTTGAAGCTAGTAGGTTTGCTACCGCTAGCTGACTGCTTTCCCGATCAACTTTCCGGAGGAGAGCAACAACGAGTGAGCATTGCACGAGCGATTGTGGGAACGCCACCACTAATTTTGGCTGATGAACCAACTGGAAACCTCGATCCAGATAACTCCTGGCAAGTCATGCAGATTCTTCAGAAGTTAAACTCTTTTGGCGTAACGGTCATTGTTACCACCCACGATCAACAGTTGATGCGGCGATGCAATCGAACAGTGGTGCAAGTACGGAATGGGCGGCTGTATCAAATTAGTAATGGGTAATTGGTGAGTCAGCGCTCCAAAGAGCGCTGACTCACCAACAATCAACAATCCACAACAAAAACCTGGCAGTGAAT
>CAZZYE010000347.1:0-7545 GCA_964658145.1 uncultured Stigonema sp. | reverse complement strand
AAATTTTCCCAATGCCAAAAGTTAGTATTTGCATTCCTACTTTTAATCGTGTCAACCTGCTGCCTTTTGCCATTGAAAGTGTACTACAGCAGACTTATCAAGACTTTGAATTAATTGTTTGTGATGACGGTTCAAAAGACAGTACATCTGAACTGATGTCACAGTACACAGACAACCGTATAAAATACATCCGTCATCCGCAGAATATTGGCAAAAGTAATAATATGCGGTCTGGCTTTGATGCTGCAAAGGGAGAGTATTTTATTAAATTTGATGATGATGATAGATTAACTCCAGATTTTCTAGCACGTACTGTAGCAATTTTAGATGAAGATAGTATTGATTTTGTCGGTACTGACCATTGGGTAATTGATATTAATAATGTCCGGGATGAGCAAAAGACTCAGGAAAACTCGCATCGTTGGGGTAGAACAAATTTACCAGCTGGTATTGTAGATAATTTATTGGAAGTTGTATTTGTTACCCAAAGCTTTCAAATTGGCGCAACGTTATTCCGCCGCCAAACTTTACAAGAATTGGGGTTTATTCAGCCTGATTGGCAAAATTGTGAGGATAATGATTTATTTGTGCGGTTGGCTTTAGCAGGTAAAAAGGGTTATTATTTACCAGAATTGTTGATGGAATATCGCTTTCACGCGGAACAGCAAGATTTTCATCGAGCAATTCGTTATCTACAAGATAAATTGAATTATTTGGCGAGTTATAAATTTGAGTCGGAGAAGCTGGAGAGCATCAGGCTACAGCGGTTTCAGGAAACGCAATTGTTGTTAGGATTGCGTTTGATTGAAAACGGTGAAACCCAAAAAGGAAGAGAGCTAGTTTTGGCAGGTCAGTCTTTTTCTCCTGCTAAGGCTTGGACTGGTTTAGGGTTGTCGCTGTTACCAGTTAGGGTGCGGGGTAAAGCATTTGGTATACTGCGAAGAGTAAGGGGGTAGACAAAACAGAGCAATCAAGATGCCAGCGCACTAAATTCTCGCGCTTGTTGAAAAAAGTGTGTAAATAATAGCCATTCAAGCTAGAGTAGTGCTGATTCATATACAGGTAAGATGAAGGAGCATGGATACTAAAGAGCTAAAGTTCGTCCTAAAGTTATTGGGATGTGAAAATTATCGCTCAAGCCTTACTGCTAGCCCCTTTAAGGATTTTAAAGGGAAAGAAAAAATTTGTCGAGATTTGAGCGATCGCCAACTGATTGGCTTTTCCCGCGAGATTGCTACAGTTAAGATTTTATCGCCAGGTCAAGACTTATTGAACGATCCAGCCCAATCGCCACCGATTACAGATAAAGAGCTTAAGGTGCTGGAGAAAATAAGTAAAGCCGAAAACAAAATGATCCCCAGCGAAATTAAATCCTCATCCCTGAAATCCGCTGAAAAAGAGGCGATATTAACAACCCTAAGTGAGCGGGGATTGATTGAAGCTGAAACCAAAATCAAAAAGGCTAAAGCTGAGGTATGGATCACCGAACGAGGAATTGAGTATTTGCGGGATGATTACAATCCCAAGGGAAATGCAAATATCAACTTCGATCTACTGGGTGATTACCTGCGCTTTTTGCGGAAATATCTGCCCCCTAAGCCAGAGCAAGAATCTCATTCAGCCGCTACCAATGGCGACACCCCCGCAGGAACGATTCTCAACCTGACTGACGAAGACATTTTACAAACCATCCAGAAATTGGATCAAGAACTCGGTACTGAAAATTATTTGCCAATCTTCCATGTGCGCCAAAAGCTACAACCTCAATTGTCACGGGATGAATTAGATAACGCGCTCTATCGTTTGGAAGAAGCTGAACGAATAGAATTGAGTCCGTTGGAAGAGCCAGGTGGTTATACTCCTGAACAAATTGACGCTGGAATTCCCGAAGATGGTGAGGGTTCGCTGTTTTTTATCACGGTGGACTAGCAATTTATCTGGTAGTTTGAGTCTTTTTTTGCTGCTAAGGCGTGGACTGGGTTAGGGTGCAAGGGTGGTGAGTAGTGCCTCACGCAAAGACGAGGCTGGCAGAGCGCCGGTGAGTCAGCGTTGGGATAAACATGGGTAAATCTGGGCAACCTTCCCCCACCTTAAGTGTGGAGCGCCTTTCTGAAGATGGTTGGTTCGGCTTAAATTGCCCCATCATTATCATTAAATGGTCTTGTTGATACTGAAAGGGGCAATTTTTGCTCTTGTTGCCCAGATTTACACTTGTTTGATGAAAGCGCTGCAGGAGGGTTTCCCTCCGTAGGCGACTGCGAACCCGAAGGGCTTCCGGCGATCTGAACTGCAGCGCAAAGGCGCTAAGAAAGCGCTATTGTGGACTATTGTGTGGGGTGCGTTACATTGCCTCAACGTACACTATTAATTACTAACTTCTTGACCACTCATCAATAATAGTCAGCATTGTTTTGTCACCCAATCCCTTAACAGATTTCACTACATCACGATAATCGTCAAACTCCTGCTTCGGCTTCTTACTATGTCTAGCATCAACTATAGCTTTGGCAATTTTTTCAAAGCCAGGAATTCTAGAGCGTTGTAACTTTAAAGATAACTCGTCTTTGTCCAAAGTGTTAAGTAAGTTGAGTGGGTTGGTCTGTTGGGGAATTTGGTTGGCAAATTCCTTAAACTTATCGTCTACTCTCTGTCTTTCTTGTGCGAGTTCTGACTTTAACTCATTGAGTTGCTTCTCAAGGCGTAATTCCACATTTGCTAGACGTGGTTCTAAGTTTGTTGTGTTAGGAAGTGGAGATTCCGCCTCTCTGAGTGATGCGGCTTGCTTTGTTACGATCTCCTCTATTTTAGGTGAAATTACAAAGGCATTGACCATTTCACCTTTACGAGGATTTTTTTCTTTTGCCCTGACAGCAGTATAGTATTCTAAATGTCCATCAACTACCGCGTAAGTCTCTGCCCCTGTCGGTTTCACAACTAACGGTCTGATAATTCCGCCACTTTCTAGAATTATGTCAGCAAGGCTATCTAAATCAGCCTCTGCAAAATTCGACCGAGGTACATCAGAATTAATGCTTTTAACGTCTACAAGCGAAAAATTAATCATTAATTAACTCCCATTTTTCGGAGAACTTCATTTGCTAAAACATCAAATTCCATCGCTGATTTTTGAGCATCAGTTTTAACTTCCTCTGCATACTTAATAACTGATTTTGGATCGGGATATTCTAAGTCTCCAACTGTTATCGTCTGATTCATGCATTCTGATAGTACGGTTCTATCATAAATAACTGCTTCCATCAAAGGCAAGTTATAACGAGATGAAATTACACTTCTTTGCTGAGGAAAAGTGTACTGTAAAAATTTCGGATTAGTTGAAATTTTAGAAGCAAGAACACCTATGATGTTGATGGGTTGCTTGCCCATAACTTCTCTAGATTCATTAATTTGGTTAATAAAATTCTTGACAGTTGGTAAACCTTGATTAGCAAACGGTTTTAAATCTGAAGGAATTATCAGGTAATCAGCAGCAATCAGTGCAACTTCAGCATACAAATCTCTAGACGGAGGAGTATCAATAATTACAAGATCATACTCCTTCTCTACCCTTTTTAGTTTGGCGATTAGCCTATTCCTACTAGCTAGTATTTTATTAAGTTTATCCTGGTATTCAATTAAGGTAATGTGGGAAGGAATAACATCAATCTCTGGATTGTTAAAATACTGAGACTGGCGAACAATATCGGGAATAAAGTTAAAATCTCCTGACTCTAATAAATGATAAACGTTCTGTTCTCTTAAGTCATCGTCTTCTTCAAACTGAAATTTGATTAAACCCGTGGCAAAAGTAGTATTTGCCTGGGAATCTATATCAATTAAAAGTACCTTTTTACCTTTTTTACTTAAGGCTGCTGCAAGGTTGACTGAAACAGTTGTTTTACCAACGCCACCTTTATTATGATAAACCGCAATTGTTTTCATTGAATGTTGCCTCTCGAACGGGTCAGGTATTGGAGTAACTGGTTTATTTTTGGTCTGTCTTTGTTTGAGACTGTCTCTGCCAATTAAATCTTTAATTTTATTTATCTTAGTATCAACTTCCTTGCCAAGACACTGAAATACTAGCTGAATATCGTTTTGAGCTTTTTGATAAATTCTGATCTCTTTGCCATTGGTTATCAGTCCATATTCCGCATTCAAGCTTGTTAAATAATGCCTGAGTCGGGGAACGTGATTACTTAAGTTTTGCTTTGGGTGCTTTCCCTCCATGACGACACTCAACGGCGAGTTAGCATCTAATACAAAAGGTATGACTTGTACAGCAAATGCTAAGAAGTCCAACCGGATACTGCCAACCGCGACTTCTTGATGCCAAGTGTCTGGAGTGTAACCTAATTGTGGTAACAAATATTGGACTATGAGTTTGCTTTCAACTTCGCTTTCATTGCGGCAAAGCTCAGGATTAAAAGACAATCTTTTCCTACCTTTAAAAAACTACAATCATTAGCAAGAATCTAATACCTATTCGATTATGGCATGGCTTATTTTTTTTGAGTATGAAAAATTACTGAGCGTATACTATAAAAATATACATAGTACTTGGATTGACACGGTAAATCTAGCTATTCCTTAAAGCTAGCCATGTTCAGGGTGGGAGCATCCCTATGCCCGCAAAAGCCTGCAAGACTGGAAGTCTGGGGCTACACGAACCAAGTCCGCATGACAAGGACTTATTTATAGCCCAATACCGTTCAGCCGATATGTAGAGACGTTGCAATGCAACGTCTCTACACACGTTATCAATAAACCAATTATCGTAACTGAACCGTATTGATTTATAGCCTGCGGAGGCAGGCTTTGTTTGTGTAGCCGCGAATTCTATTCGTCAGGTATTTTTTATCTTCACGGTGAACTGCCGATCGCCACAAAGTATAGATTAGCCGACACCGCACGTTAACGGCGTTGGAACACTGCTCTTTATTTGCAATTAGGTAATAAAATAGCCATCTGCATGGTAGCTTCTCTAGTCTCACTTCCTTTGCAGTTTCTATGACTTCTCTGATCTCTAAAGCCCTCGATAATTTCCGCCAAATAGCATCCGCATGACTTTGTTGACTTACTTGTCAAGTGACCTAAAGCAATAACCTTTTCATTGCCACATTCACACTTACACAACACTTGCCGCAGCCCGTTCTTTGGCTGATCCTCTCTCAGCACTGTCAGACGCCCAAAAGTCATCCCCGGTGAGATCTCCTTTTTGACATTCTTGCTGACACTGGCGTCTTTTTTCAAACAGCCGCAGGATTTGACCAATTTGTTTTTCAAGTTTGCTAGCAAAACTATTTTTTTAGCACCGCAATCACAAGTGCAGCTAACTTGTGTTTTGTTATGTTTACTGCGTTCAGCATCGCTAAATACAACAAGGCGACCAAATCTTTTTCCAATAATGCTTTCTGTATTTATAACCATTCTCCCTCGGAGATGATGTTTATGCCAAAAATAACATTCTTAAAGAAATTCAGGGTTTTTTCGTTCCATACTACCCTAATAAGAAATATCCAGCCCATCTAGAAATATGGGCTGGATCTGATTCTGCGTATACTTACCCTCAATACTAAAAATTCTCCCTAGTAATTACATGGGAAAAAAGTCATGTTAATCCCCTGACAAAAGTACTGATTTAACGGGAATTTTGTAGCGCACATCCATTGGAAACCCATACACCACTTACCGCTACCCCCCAAAAATGCACCCCTCACTGCTATAATCTGACTGCTTCGACCAGGGGAGTATCGCCAATCACTCTTACAAGTGACCGAAAATCTTAAATAAAAGTAAAAATTTTCAATTGATAACCAGATGTGTAGGTTACGTAGATGAAAATGCGTACTTCAGAGGATTAACTAATGGGATATGTAATTGCAACTGCAAATATGAAAGGCGGCGTTGGTAAAACCACCCTTACCGTCAATATAGCTACCTGTTTGGCAAAAGAGCATGGCAAGCGGGTGCTTGTCCTAGACTTAGATAGCCAAATTAGTGCCACACTCAGTCTCATGTCGCCTTTAGATTTTGCCAAGCGCCGAAAACAAAGAAAGACATTGAGGTATCTGATCGACGAAATTATTAACCCTAATCAAAAGCAAAAATTGACGATTCAGGATGTAATTCAACCCCAGGTCTGTAATCAGCAAGGACTAGATTTATTACCAGGAGATATTGACCTTTACGATGAATTTGTCGTCTCAGAAATGCTGCATCAACAAGCAGTGGCTTTGGGAGCACAAGACTTTGAAATAATTTGGAATCGTTTTGAAGGAGTCTTGTTGGCTAAAATCCTTGAACCAGTTCGGCAAGAATATGATTTCATCATGCTGGATTGCGCCCCTGGGTATAATCTTTTAACTCGTAGCGCTTTAACAACCAGTAATTTCTACATACTTCCTGCTAAACCAGAACCTTTATCTGTGATAGGTATTCAGTTGTTGGAAAGACGCATCGCCCAGTTAAAAGACAATCACGAACAAGAAGCAAAGATGGATATACAAATGCTGGGAATTATATTCACAATGTCCAACAGCAACCTTCTAACTGGGAGATATTACAAGCAAGTGATGCAGCGCGTTCAGCAAGATTATGGCGCAGCAAAAGTTTGTCAGACACAAATACCAACTGATGTGAATGTTGCTAAGGCAGTTGACAGTTTTATGCCAGTTGTTTTAAATACTCCCCAATCAGCAGGGTCAAAAGCATTCGTTCAGTTAACCAAAGAGTTGTTGCAAAAGCTTTGACCATATATAAATTAACACTTTCAACCAATGTAGAATACTCTGGTGTGAGTGAGAACAAGATCGTGTCAAAACTTTCTAGGTATGCTTTCAAACAAATTCCAATGCTGTTAGGTGCTACTTTGCTCCCAGCTAACTGCGCTTTAGCATCCCAAACGCCTACTAAACCAATCACTCAGTTAACATCAGTTTGCGATCGCTCAGACATGTACCCAGCAGCACTTAATACTGCTGACAAATTAACGCCAAATGCCAGCATTCTCCCGATCAATGCTCAGCTGATACCTCTGGAAGAGACTAAAGAAACAACCCCAGTGCCTGTAGCTCAGCTGCTATCTAAGCATAAACGCAAAACACCTGGTTACAGCAACTACATTGGTATTGGTGGTGAATTTGGTTTAAGTGGTGACAGGACTGCATTGGGAAGTGGTGGTTTGGCAATTTTCAGTAAAAGCAGAATCACCAATAACTTGTCTATACATAGTACAAATGTAGTATTTGGCAGCCGCACTGCCACCTCGACAACTGCCCTAACTTTTGGCATTCCCATTAAGAACAAGTTATCTGGACAAGTCCTTGTCTTTCCCTTTGTTGGTGGCGGTGTACTTACGAGGAATATCGACGGGTTAAAAATCGATGGGCTGGTCGTTGGTGGCGTAGATGTCCCTGTATCGGAAAAATTGACAGCCACAGCTCAAGTACATGTGGGTTTTCCGGGTGGTGATACTGATGTAGGACTTCAATTTGGAGTTGGTTACAGCTTCCGCCTTTTCTAAAAGAGTGTTAGTGGATAGTTGTT
>CAZZYE010000346.1:2143-7550 GCA_964658145.1 uncultured Stigonema sp. | reverse complement strand
AAAGTCAAAAAAGGGATGCAGAGCAAGTAAATTCATTTATGGAAAATGAAAAATATGTCCGATCGAGACGCATAGCGCTCATATATACTACGTCCATACTTCAGAGCAAGTAAATTTATTTATGGGGTTCTTACTTTTGACTTTTGACTTTTGAATGGAACGTAGGGGCTGACTCGCCAGCACTCGGTTTAACAGTATTGGGCATAGGAATTGCCCCAAGAAACTGGCTTCAGTGCCAGATGCTAAGGTGATTCCCGATCCTGAGGATCAGGCTGGTTCCATGGAAAGCTTTGCTAACGTCTCATTCTTCACACTTTGTTTTTGTACAGTAACGTACATGTGAACATTTTCCTATACTATTTTATGGCTGCTAGTAAATAAGTAGCTTTCATTGAAAAGAATTTTGGATCATTTTTCTCTCTTGCTCACTTCTGTAAAATCTTAATGGCAAATTTGTTACTGTCACTTTTGACCGGTGTTGCTCTCCGTGTCAAAGCAAATTTTGTGAAGAAAACTCACCATACCAGTAGAGTGCAGGAGCAGTTTTTATACTCCCTGCTGCAAGCTCATCAAGATACTGAGTTGGGTCGTAAATATAGGCTTAGCGAGATCAAAACCTTAGATCAATTTCGAGAGCAAATTCCGGTTCTACCTTATAGCAGCTATGAACCTTATACAGAGAGAATTGCCAAAGGTGAAACAAACATTCTGACAGCAGACCCAGTTGTCTACTTGACTTTAACCAGTGGTTCTACAGGGAAAAAAAAACTCATTCCCACAACCAGGCGATCGCAGAATGCTTTCCGAAATGCTACTCTAACCAGTATTGGTTTTTTAAATGAAGCGCTGTCTAGACGAAAGCTGCCGTTTGGCAAACTGCTAGTAACCAACTCGGTGCAAGCATGGGGACGCACCAGTGGTGATATTGAGTACGGTCCTTCTAGTGCTGGCATCCTCCGCATGGACAAGTCCCTCTACAAACAATTCTTTGCCCATGCTTACGAAACTCTACAAGCAGGTGATAGCCTAGCACGCCACTATGTTTGTTTACTATTTGCCCTACGCCAGCCATCTATAGGAGGGATGATAGCCAACTTTCCCATGCTGATCCTGCGAACCTGCAACTATTTGGAGCGCTACGCCGAAGACCTGATTCGGGATTTAGAAAAAGGAACAATCGCACCTTGGTTAGAACTGGAACCAGAAATTCGAGTCAGATTGGAGCAGCAATGGTCAGCTTACCCAAGCCGCGCAGCTCAGTTGTCCTCAATTTTGAAGTCAGAGGGGCACCTCACCCCTAGACTGGTTTGGCAAGAAATGTCCTTTGTCACCACTGCACGAGGAGGAACGTCGAATTTCTACTTTGAGCGATTTCCAGCCTACTTTGAAGATACCCCCATCTTTGGTGGAGTTTATTCATCAGCAGAAGGCATGTTTAGCATTTATCCAGACATCAACCAGGATGGCAGCATCCTAGCGATTGAAAGTAGTTTTTTTGAGTTTATCTCGTTCGACCAGTGGGAGGCAGAACACCCCAAAACGCTACTTGCGACTGAAGTTAAGGTAGGAGAACGCTACCGTATTCTGATCACCAATTACGGAGGCTTTTACCGTTACGATATTGGCGATGTTGTGGAGGTTGTGGGTTTTTATGGGACAGCTCCCCTGATCGTATTTCGCTATCGCCGAGGCGGGTTTATTTCTTCAACAACGGAGAAGACAACTGAATTTCATGTAACTCAAGTGATGCAAGCCCTGCAACAGGAGTTTAGCTTACCCTTAGAGGATTTCTGTATTACCTTGTCGGAGAATGATTTTCCAGCCCGCTATTTGGCTAGCATTGAGCTAGCTCCCGGTTATCAGCTTGACAATCCCCAAGCCTTTTTAGAGAGTTTTGACTGCAAGCTCCAAGAAGTTAACACCCACTATGAAATTAGTCGCCAAGATACAATTCCTCCTCCACGACTGCTGATTTTGTCTTCTGGGAGCTTTGCGATTCTCCGCCAACGTCAGTTGTCCAAGGGAATTCCGGATTCCCAACTTAAATTTCCCCACATTAGCGAAGACCGAAATTTTCTGACTGGACTGAAAGTGGAGCAGGAGATTCGGCTATAGCAATTTAGCGATCGCGATCGCCATATTTAGCAAATAAAAAAAGCAAAAAATCAGCAAGATATTGCTAATTGTTAATTGTTCATGGCTAATGGCTTTTAACAATTAACAATTACAAAATTCCCCAATCAACTGCTAGCGCGTTGGTACAAACAGCAGCAGCCCTGCAACAACTGTGACACCAGCCGCTGCATAAAAAACGGATTCCATGCCATTAAAAGCTAGCACTGGTCCTAACACTATTGGGGATAGGAATTGCCCCAAAAAACCGGCTCCAGTGCCAGCTGCTAAGATGCTAGAGCCCATTTCCTTGGGGGTAATCTCGGCTAGACTGTCATAAAGGTTGGGTAGCGTAATGCCGAATCCGACGCCGAAGAGGATAGCGGTGAGCAAGATCCAGCCAAGCTGGTGTTGTAAGGGGATGGTTACCAAGGTTACGGTCATCAGGGCAAATCCTACAGCAATGGCTTTAGTTGTGCCTAAGGATTGCGCTAGGCGTCTGGAACCTATGGCTGAAACTAGGGCGGCACCAACGGCACGTGATGCCAAGACGATGCCGTTGAGCAGGGTTCCGACGCCAATGGTTTGTTTAAGGTAGAGAGGGGCGTAGATGACCACGGCGTACATGGCTACGGAAGTTAAGCCAATGATCAGCAGTAGCATCCAGATTTGGGGACGCTGTAATACTTGGGCTAGCTGTTTGGTACTAGTTGGGGTGGATGATGACCGCTTATTCAGGTGCTTTTGATTTAGAAGCAACTGAGCTAGCACTGCCAGTGGCAATCCCAACCCATACAGCAAAAAAGCAAATCGCCAATTAATGGCTCCAACCAAGCCCCCTAAAAGTGGGAAAGCAATACCAGTGATGGTTAAGGCACTGGTAGCGTAGCCCAACGCCTGCGATCGCGTCTTGCCTTCATACATACTTCCTAGCAAGCCAAGACTCGCCGCTGCAATGCCGCCACTAGCAGCGCCCAACAACCCCCGTGACACTAACAGCGGTCCCAAACTGTTCATCAGGGCTCCAGCCATGCCAAACAACGCGAAGAGGATCAGCGAGGGAATCAGCACGCGTAACCGACCAATCCGGTCTGCTAAAATACCTAGGGGCGGGCTGAAGAGGGCAATTGTTAAGCAATGCAGGCTCACTAGGTTACCCGCTAATCCTGGGGCAAGGTGGAGTTGTTGCACCATTTCTGGCAGAATTGGAGCAACGACTCCCCCCGCCATTGTAGTGAGGGAGCCAGCCGCCAGAAGTACTAACAATCTGGTATCACTCAACATAAGCTAGAAACCTGAATTGTTTAGTAACTATAGCTTAGGCGGAGTACTTTAGCTAAGTAAACATAAAACTGTGCTGTATGTATTCTCGTGCGAACAAGTTGATTGACTTATGGGAGACTAAGAAACTAAAGATAAAAATAGGTATATAGGCACAGAGCATGGAACTGGCTACGACCCTGACATGCCAGACAGTTCAAAATGCTGTCCGACATGTAGGCATCAACGCCAATTACTGGTACGCAGTCGGTTGGGCAAACCGACTCAAGCCCAGTGACATCACGCCCGTAGTCATTTGGCAGCAGACGATTGCCGTTTCCCGCAATTCCGAGCGGTCAGCACGAACAATATAATAATATATGCAAAAATCTAATCAATCGCAAAACAATCGGAACCAGAACAGGGACTCGTCCATCTCTTGATCTAAGGCTATGGTCTCAGGTCAAGCTGAGTTACCCAAAGAAAATGCAATCTGATGAAGGCAACTGTATTAGCAGCGGCGGCTCTTCTAAGCACCTTGCTACACAACCTACTCTGGCATTCACTTAGTATAAGAAATCACAAAATGATCTGGCTGAATGTATTATTGGACATAATCAAGTTTTCTCCCATGCAGCGTTTAGCTAGAGCTGGATAGCACATACCCAGAGTAATGAAAATGTACTGTTGAGTTCAAAGCGATACGCTATCTAGGAAAAGGTGAGGGGAGTAAATCCGTGCAAATTGTCAAAGAGTATGTCCAGCGTTGGTACGAAAGTGGGCTCGCTCCCGATGAGTATGTGTGTCACAACAAGCAGGGTAATTTAGTCGAAATTGAAGAAGTGGCAACAGGTGAGCGTCGAACTGTTCTCACATTCTGCACAAATGATGTCTTGGGGCTAGTTCAGGAAGAAGCAGTAAAGCAAGCTGCTGTTGATGCTATTTGGAAATACGGAACGTCTAACAGCTCTACCTCTGTCTTGAGTGGTCGAATTGACTTACATCGGCAGCTAGAAGATGAAATTTCAGCTTTCAAACACCTGCCCTACACGCAGCTATTCCTGAATGCCTGGATGGCAATGCAAGCTCTAATGGATGCTTTTTGTCACCTGGCAATTCCAGTACCAGGATTTCAGAATACCCGCGAGACGCTAATTCTTACCGACGTCCTCAACCACGGCTGCATTATGTCAGCGATTGTTAACGCCGGTACCCGTTCTGGAAAAGTATTTGGGCATAGTCCCCGCGTCCGCGTCAAAGCCTACCGACACTGCAATGTAGAGGACTTGGCTCGCAAGCTGCGTCGGTACGCCCTACCGGATGACCGGATTATGGTGGTTTCTGATGCCGTCTTTTCAATGGACGGCGATATTGCGCCCTTACCCGATATGTTGGACGTGCTGCAAAATTATCCCGGCAGTGTCTTGCTAATGGACGAGGCTCATGCTAGTGGTGCGATCGGCGCAACGGGAAGAGGAATCTACGAACATTTTGGTCTTGTGCCGATGCAAGCAGTTGAGCGAGGTGTTGTACCACTGATTATGACGACCTTCTCGAAGTTCGCTGCCTCAGCTGGTGCGGCGATTAGCAGCCATGTTGCGGAACTTAAACCACTCCTCGATGTCTCTCCGACTTCGATTGGAACAATTTCTTTGCCGCCACCAACCACCGCTGCTGCTTTGGAGAGCATCCGTCAGGTTCGGAAGTTTCCAGAACGGGTACAAATGCTTCAGGAAAATACTCGCTACTTGCGATCGCGCTTAGTTGAGCATGATTTTGACGCCATTGGCGAGACAAATGTTTTACCAGTTATTTTACCACAGGAGATTAATCCGAAGCAGTTTGCGAGAGAACTGATGGAAAACCACGGTATATGGGTGAGTCCCATCTGGTTTATTGCTAAACCCCGCATTCGCATTACAGTTAACGCCCTCCATACCCAAGCGGATATGGACCATCTGGTTGGCGGGATGGTAGCAACTCGCGACTTGTTGTATGAATCAACAATTAGTGCCTAGTAATTTTGTTAATTGTT
>CAZZYE010000346.1:0-2104 GCA_964658145.1 uncultured Stigonema sp. | reverse complement strand
CCAATGACCAATGACCAAGCCGCAGCAATTCAAATCCGGGCTGTCAGTACCCCAGCAGACAGTGAGATGTTTCTGGATGTGCCAGCACGGGTTTATGCTAACGATCGCCACTGGGTGCCGCCCCTGCGTAGCGATGTGGCGAAGCAGTTTGCACCTACGAATCCCTTCTTTGAGTATGGAAAGTTACAACAGTTTATTGCCTTATCCCAGGAGGCAAATGGTTATCAGGTAGTGGGACGCATTGTTGCTGTAGTTAATCATCGATTGATTGAGCGAGAAGGCAAGAATGTTGGTTTGTTTGGTTTTTTTGAGTGTATTTCAGATTTCGCCATCGCTCAAGCCCTACTGGAGGCTGCCTGTCAGTGGCTGCTAGAGCAAGGCATGACTCAAGTTAGGGGTCCCATTGATTTATCTACACACAACAATTGTCTATTTTTAGTTGATGGATTTGACTCGCCACCGGTAGTGATGATGCCCTATAACCCATCCTACTACCCAGAATTTATGGAGCGGGATGGCTGGTACAAAGCCAAAGATGCTTACGCCTATAATTTCCCACTAGATAAACCGCTACCAGCGGAATTTGAGAAAGCTTATCGGATTGCTTGTAAATCTGGCGTTACCTTCCGTCCACTCAGAACCAAAGGTCAAGCCTTTGAGCAAGATAGCATCAGTCTCTATCACCTTTTTACCCGTGCCTTTGCCAACAACTGGAGTTCCACTCCCCGAAGCGAGGCAGAATTTTTGTCAGAGGCGAAAAGCCTGCAAAACTTGGTAGACCCAGACGTCTTCCCAATCGCCGAGTACAATGGCGAAATGGTCGGGTTTTTTATGGGTTTACCAGATTACAATATCCCCCTGAAACACGTCGGAGGCAAACTGAACTGGCTGGGCATTCTCAAATTTCTTTGGTATCGCCGTCAAATTGACCAAGGGCGAGTTGTGGCAATTTGCTCTCTACCAGAGTATCGCCGGAAAATGGTGCCTTTAGCCTTGATTTATTTGGGAATGCGGGGTGGGCAGCAAAAGGGCAAACCTTATAAACGGGCAGAACTTGGATATGTCTATGAAGATAATTTTCCCTCCCGTAAATTAATTGAAGCTGCTGGCGGCAAGATCTATAAGACATACCGAATTTACGAAAAATCTTTATGAAGGCTTTAGTGACTGGAGCCAGCGGATTTACAGGCTCTCACTTGGTACGAACTTTGGAACGACGAGGCGACTCTGCGATCGCTCTAGTACGCTCCTCAAGCAATCTCACTCGTCTGTCTGATTGCCGTGCGCAATTGGTTTACGGTGACATCACTGACCGGGATGCACTTCGAGTAGCGATGACTGGGGTTGACACGGTTTTTCACACAGCTGCCTATGTAGAGTTAGGGCTAGTCAATGAAGCGCAGATGGAGCGGGTGAACGTGCAGGGAACCCAAGCAGTGCTGGAAGTTGCTCAAGCAGTTGGCGTCTCAAAATTGGTGCATTGTAGCACAATTGGCGTGTTTGGTGACACTAATGGTATTGTCGTAAATGAAACATTCAAACGAACACAGACTAACTTTTCTTCTGCCTACGATCGCACCAAATACGAAGCCCAACAATTGGTGAATCAATTTGCAAAGCTTGGGTTACCAGTAGTCAGCATTCTCCCTTCTGGAATTTATGGTCCTGACGATCCCCATTTTGGTCCGGTGATACAGCAATTTCTTAAAGGGCGACTCAAGCTCTGGGCTGGTGGAGAGCGCATGACCGGCATTGTTCATGTGGATGACTTAGCCGACGCGATGATTCTGGCAGCAGAAAAAGGTGTTGGCAACTACATCATTTCTGCTGGTGAGTTGACCACACGCGAAATGTTTGAGATCCTTAGTCAGGAAACAAGCATTCCAGTCCCCCACGAAGCCCCCGAACCTTTGGTGAGAATTGTAGGGAACCTACTAGATCCCGTCGGACGCCTGCTCAAATGGCAGCCGCCCCTCAGCCGCGAGCGCGTTCACTATATCTATGACCGTTGCGTCCGCGTAGATGCAACCAAAGCCCGCCAAGAACTCGGTTGGCATCCCCGTTCAGTGTCAGAAACCTTGCACGAAATTGCTAATTGCTAATT
>CAZZYE010000345.1:0-7571 GCA_964658145.1 uncultured Stigonema sp. | reverse complement strand
TTGAACAGATACGTAGGGTGTCGTACTCTCGGCTAACGCACCGAAAACTTGGGATGGTGCGTTACGGACTTCGTCCTAACGCACCCTACAATACTTAAGCTTGTTCAAAAATCAAACCGGATTCCTATATCAACTATCAACTATTAACAACAATGATAACTTCTGTTCAACGAATTCAAGAAACTACATCCCCACAATCTCAAGTCCCCTCTCTAGAGGATTTTCTGAATCATCCTGTTGAGGGTATGGAGTGGGTGGACGGCAGATTGGTTGACAAATATCCCCTAGAAGTAGTAAATGCACAACTCGTCGAAAAAAAATGCATGACATTACGGCACAGCCAAATTCAATTGAGGCTAGGTTCTTACTGGAGAAATTACATGCTCTCCAGTGGTCAGGGTGGAGAAGTCTACACGGAAGCACTGTGTCGAACTAATAAACAAGGTCGTCGTCCTGATGTTTCCTATTTGACTCCAGAACTACTAACTCAATATGCTAATGCAACTTCCCTGCCTCAAAGCTTCCCCTTAATTGCAGAAATAGCTTCTCCAGACGATAGTGGTGAAGAATTATTTAGCAAGGCAAAAGAGTATTTAGAATCTGGCTGCCAAGAAGTCTGGCTTGTCTATCCTGAAAGTCGATGGATGATCATTATCACCCAAGAACGACATCTGTTATTGACTGTTGGAGAAACTGCTAGCACTCAAGCAGTCCTCCAAGGTTTTAGTGTAGCTATTGATGAGTTACTGGCTTGAGTCAACCCAAAAGCTCATACTTAAGCTAAAATTCGAGCAGAGTAAGCATTTCCTGCTCTATATAACTCATGCTTGAAACCCTGCAAACCAGACTTTACGAATTAGAACAATTTGCCAACGCCCTTGTATCCAACCAATTGACCCATCTCAGTTGGCTCAGCGTTGGCATAATTTTTGTTGCTGGCTTGCTCACCAGCCTCACTCCCTGTATGCTTTCTATGCTGCCAATTACCATCGGCTATATCGGCGGTTATGAAGCTGAAAGCCGTCTCCAAGCAGCAGTTCAGTCTACTTGGTTTGCTTTGGGGTTAGCAACAACACTAGCATCACTTGGTATAATAGCAGCTTTTGTGGGACTCGTCTACGGTCAGGTAGGAATTGGGTTACCGATTATTGTTAGTATCATCGCAATTCTGATGGGGCTAAACTTACTCGAAGCCTTGCCTTTGCAATTCCCCGCTTTTGGAGGTATTGAGTGGATTTCTCAAGAATTACCAAAAGGGTTACGAGCATATTTGATGGGTCTAAGTTTTGGTGTAGTCGCCTCTCCTTGCAGTACACCTGTTTTAGCTAGTTTACTTGGTTGGGTAGCTCATACACAAGACTTACTTTTAGGAGCGGCTTTGCTGCTTTCCTACACAGCAGGCTATGTAGCACCATTAATTTTAGCGGGTACGTTTACTGCTTCGATCAAGAAATTGCTAGAGTTACGCCGCTGGTCAGGTTGGATTAACCCTGTTAGCGGTTTACTGTTGGTAGGATTCGGTGTATTTTCCCTAATTTCTCGGATTCCGGTGGGATAGGAAGAGACGTTCCGGCGGAACGCCTGTACGGGAGTGGCGGAAGAGACGTTCCGGCGGAACGTCTGTACGGCGGATAAGAGAATGTCATTTCCTTGTTTAGAAATATTTCATTTCAATCCTTAATAGCTAATGACTATAGAAAATTCAGTTGACAAACAATCAATATGGTCAGTAAGTGGGCGCTTTTTAC
Organism: uncultured Stigonema sp.; assembly: GCA_964658145.1. Taxonomy (GTDB): domain Bacteria; phylum Cyanobacteriota; class Cyanobacteriia; order Cyanobacteriales; family Nostocaceae; genus Stigonema. The sequence continues at coordinate 5,823 of CAZZYE010000345.1, read as the reverse complement.
AGCAGGATTTTTTGCCCGTGTTGACAAATTTACGCTTGGCGATAGTGCTGCTGCTGGCAATCGCACTTTTTAGCATTACAGGTACTGTCATTGAGCAAGGTCAAGCTGTAGGATTTTACCAGGCAAACTATCCAGAACATCCAGCTTTGTTTGGTTTTCTCACCTGGAAAGTTATCTTAACTGTGGGTTTAGACCATGTTTATCGTACTTGGTGGTTTTTAGCATTACTCATTCTATTTGGGACTGCGATTACCGCCTGTAGCTTTACCCGCCAGCTACCAGCCTTAAAAACTGCCCGGAAGTGGAAATTTTACGACCAACCCCGCCAATTTCAAAAGTTAGCCCTTAGCGCTGAATTTGATGTAGAGACTCAAAATTTCGCGTCTGTACAAACCCTTACCCAACTATTACAGAAGCGTCGCTACAAAGTTTTTCCAGAAAAAGAGCATATCCTTTACGCCCGTAAGGGAATAGTCGGACGCATCGGACCGATTGTAGTGCATGTGGGTATTGTAATTATTCTGCTGGGGTCAATTTGGGGGATGATGACTGGGTTTGTTGCCCAGGAAATGGTTCAAAGTGGCAACACATTTCAGGTAAAAAATATTATAGAAGCCGGACCTTGGGCAGCAGATCAGATTCCCAAAGATTGGTCTGCACGAGTCAATCGTTTTTGGATTGACTACACCCCTTCAGGCGGAATCGATCAGTTTTACTCGGATATGTCAATCTTAGACAATCAGGGAAAAGAGGTTGACCGCAAAACGATTTTTGTCAACCAACCTTTGCGTCATCAGGGTGTGACTTTTTACCAGACTGATTGGGGAATCTCTGCAGTTCGCGTCCGAGTCAATAACAGCCCAATTTTCCAACTACCAATGGCGAAACTTGCCACTAACGGCAAAGGACGTATCTGGGGAACTTGGATTCCAACTAAACCAGATTTGAGTGCGGGTGTCTCTCTGCTAGCAAAAGACTTGCAAGGAATGTTGTTAATTTACGATGCCACCGGTCAGCTGGTTGGTACAGTTCGCACTGGAATGTCTACTGAAGTTAATGGCGTCACGCTGAAAATTCTTGATGTCCTTGGCAGTACTGGTTTGCAAATTAAAGCCGATCCGGGAATACCCTTTGTTTACACTGGGTTTGCCTTGCTGATGCTGGGTGTGAGTATGAGTTACTTCTCTCACTCACAAATTTGGGCGTTGCAACTCGATGGTCATTTATATGTAGGTGGCAAAACCAATCGTGCTCAGGTAGCTTTTGAACAGGAGGTTTTGGACATTTTGGATCAACTAAGTTCACAACCAAAGGATCGGGTTGTAAGTGCTGCAACTGAAGCGATCGCCAACCCGTCTTAGATTGTAGAGACGCGAAATTTCGCGTCTCTACAGACTAAATAAAAAACACTTATATTTGCCTAATTTGCTTTTGCCAGTGGGGGATTTTTCTGTTCAGCCAAATGTTGAGGAATAAATTCCCCTTGCAAACCGTAGCTAACTAAACCCATATACTCGTAAAACATTAGCATTGCTGTTTCGGTAGGAGTCAGCTTAGATGGTATGGGACTTGTATGTGGAATCACTTCAAACCCTGAACCGCGAAAAGTCAGCACCGATCGCAACATGTGAGGAGGATCGGTCACTAATATAATTTTCTTGACGCCTCGTGATTGGAGCACGGATGCGGTAAACAGTGCATTTTCTTTAGTAGTTTGAGAACAGTGTTCTTCGTCTAATGCTTGATCGGGAACACCTTCTGCTTTGAGTTGCTGAACAATTTCCAAGCCATCTCCTACACCACTGGCAAATATCAGCGGTGCACGACGATCTCGCCAAAGTTCAGCCGCAACTTTAACCCGCGACTTTCTAAATTCTGCTCCACGACCTAACACAACTATTGCATCTGTAGTTGTACCAGGATCGGGGGGAATAAATGCCGTTAATCCTTTTTTTTCTACAGCAATGGTTAACGGAAAAGTGGAAGTCCAGTACATCACTAATAACACTGTTCCCAATCCACTCCAAAACCGCTTCCATCGTAGTCTTGGAATTATCCATGGTATGAAGACCAAAGCCAAGAGTGGCAATACTACCAAGATCGGTGTCATCAGCCAGTTAGAAAGCATTGACTTCCAGACAAGCCACTGAGTAACAGGGCGATCGCACAAAGCTGGATCAAGCATTAAGGTTATCTCTTATTGACTGTAACAGCTGTCTCTGCCCATGATAAGCTAAACTCCAAAGGTAAGTCTGTGCCATAACAACATATCAACTTCAGGAACAATCTTGCTGCTCAAAACTGGTACACTGCTAGGGCGATCGCACCACCGCCACTGTCGTACACCTGCAACATTGTAACTTGTTAAAAGTCTTAATTTATCTCAATGTAAAAAAGTATCTACCAATTTATCTTTACAAATCGTAAAAATATTGTTACATTTATTTACATAAATTCAAAAATTAAGTATATATATCGCTCTTAAGGAATACCAAAAAATAAATTATCCATTCCGTAGGGTGCGTTAGCGACAGCGTAACGCACCGTCAGAACCTGTTGTGGTGCGTTACGACGTTCCGTCTAACGCACCCTACACTTGGAGATTTTTTTAATTGGAAGTCCCTTAACTACGCTGACGAAGCAACCTGATTGGTCACTACTCTAGATTTGGTTGCCTCTTTACGATTAACGTATGTTTTTTGATTTAGACAACGGTATTTCCATCGAAATTTGGATTCCTCATACTAACCTCGGTTATATAGCCGAGGTTTTTTGTCGCTGGTGAAAGTGGATGATATGACATTGTAGGGAGAGATTGTTTGGCAAGAAAAACAGTGATTCGACAAACATTTTTGAAAGCAGCATCGACTGCGAACGATCAACATACAGATGTAGTTGTCATTGGTAGCGGGATTGGCGGTTTAAGCTGTGCATCGCTTTTAGCGCGGTATGGCTTCAATGTCACAGTCTGTGAGAGTCACTCAATCCCTGGCGGTGCTGCACACGGTTTTGAACGCGACGGATTCAAGTTTGACTCAGGACCGTCGCTTTATTCTGGACTGTCGTACAGACCTTCTTCCAACCCACTCCGACAACTGCTAGACGCAATTGGCGAAGACATAGAGTGGGCAACATATGATACATGGGGTTGCTGCCTGCCAGAAGGTGATTTTGACACCTCGGTTGGTGCTAATCAATTTTGTGAGGTTTTGACAAAGTTCCGTGGTAATGCCGCCTGCGAGGAATGGCAGAAGCTTCAGCGTGTTATGGAACCACTGGTTAATGCAGCAACTGCAATACCGCCAGCCGCTTTACGCTTTGATCTGGGTGCAGCTATAACTGTGAGCAAATTTGTGCCTTCAATGATACAGCATGTTGCAGATATTGTCAAGATGACGGGACCGTTCTCACGGATTATGGACGGCGTTGTCAATGACCCTTTTACGCGCAACTGGCTGGACTTGCTTAGTTTCCTGCTTTCCGGACTGCCTGCTGATGGAACCAGTGCAGCGGAGATGGCATTTATGTTTGCAGACTGGTATCGACCAAGCGCGGTGCTAGATTATCCTGTTGGTGGGAGTGGTGCTTTAGTTGATGCGCTAGTACGGGGGCTGGAGAGACACGGCGGTCGGCTGATGCTTGGTGCGCATGTTGAGCAAGTTCTTGTAGAAGGCGATCGGGCGGTTGGTGTGCGTTTGCGTGGTGGCAAAGAGGTAAGGGCAAGTCGGGCAGTTGTGTCGAATGCGTCGGTATGGGATACGCTGAAGCTGCTTCCAGAAAAGGCTGTGCCAAATCGGTTTCGGGCACGACAGGCGACACCAGAGTGTGATAGCTTTATGCATCTCCACTTGGGTATTGACGCACAAGGATTAAGGTCAGACCTGGCGTGTCACTACATTGTAGTCAAAGACTGGGACTTGGGTGTTACGGCTCCTCAAAACGTTGTGGTAGTGTCGATTCCATCAGTTTTAGATTCATCGTTGGCACCAGCAGGAAAGCACGTGATTCACGTCTATACACCTGGGAATGAGCCGTATGACCTCTGGCAGGGGATGGACAGGAGAAGTCAGGAGTATGGGCAACAAAAGCAGATGCGTGCAGAGGTTATGTGGCAAGCTTTAGAGCGAATCATTCCAGACATTCGCTCGCGTTGTGAGGTGACTTTGGTAGGTACGCCGCTAACCCACGAACGCTATCTACGCCGTCATCGCGGTTCCTATGGTCCGGCGATTCGGGCTGGAGTTGGTCTGTTTCCAGGTTCAGGCACACCCCTGTCGGGACTGTTGTGCTGTGGAGATTCGACATTTCCCGGTATTGGTTTACCAGCAGTCGCGGCAAGTGGGATGATTGTTGCGAATACACTCGCACCTGTAAAGAAGCATTTAGAGATGTTGAGGGAGGTTAATATAATTCGTAATTAGATGGTGCAGGTTGCCCTACAGCAGTTTTCAATTGAACCCGTGCCACATTGTCAGGGCGCGGTTTCCGCGCCCCTACGGCGATCGCTCCTTATAATGGAAATGCAGGAGAACATAACCGCAAATAAATATCTCGTTCATTATCAGCAAAAGCTCTTCTGCGATGCATGATTCTAGTATTATCAACCATTAAAATATCACCTTTTTGCCAGGATATTTCCGTTGTTATTTTCTCTGCAATTTTATTAAGTTCAGAAACAAGAGCATCAGGAATTTCTGAATTATCATCAAAAAAAACACTGCGGGGAGCTATATGTTTTGCTGGCAGTAAGCTATTAATAAAGACCTGATACTTACCACATCTACTTTTGTGGATTGCTGGACAAATATATTGAAGATCAATTGATTCGTCTTCGTTTATTTGGATTTGCGTATTATTGCTTATACATATTTGTTTGACTACGCTTAAATCATCATTTTTGTATCGTTTCTGCCAATCCTTCTTATTGAAATGACCAACGTATTTTAACTTTTTCTTACTAAATAACTCTTTTGTTGAGCTACTGAGTTCATTAAAGAATTGCCTACCATCGCATACTGTTGTTTCACCATCTTGTAATGCTGGATGAGCACAGAAAAACCAAAGCAGCAGTGGAATATTTTGCTGATAGTACATTTCTCCGTGCAATTTAATCTCATCCTTAAAATCATTTACGCTTAAAAGGGTTGCATCTTCATTAATTACCCTGCGATTGAACACTCCTCCAGCATAATCCATAAAGTTGGCACTTAATGAATTGGTTAACTCTGTAAAAGTGTCAACACTAGTTTCAAATCCTCTAAACAGCAACAGACCAGAAGATTTAAATAGGCTAATAATTTCTTCTCGATTCAGTTCTAGAATGCTAATATGATCGGTATTGATAATTTGTTGACCAACTTGTTCTGATAGTGGTTGTGTATGTAGATGTGTATTTATCTTCATATTTATCTCCGAACTATTTTTTAAACTTTCAAACAGGACTTATAGATTTATTTAAATCTTCTGGTAATAGCACATTATTTTGCCTCTTTTAGGGAGTCTTCTTAGAGGATGTTTGAAAAGTGGTGGCTGATGTATCAAAAACTTTATATCCTCCTAAATCCTCCTTAAAAAGGAGGACTTTGAGAAGGTTGTTCCCCCCTTTTTAAGGGGGGTTAGGGGGGATCTCGATACAACCGTAGACTTTTCAAACATTCTCTTAGCGGTTTATTCGATTTTAGCTCTTTGCTGTCATTAAGAGGTCACGAATTTGCTCACAACTGACAAGCTACTCTTGCTGAAAAACGAGTTCCAAAATAAAGTTGGTTGGGAGCATCCCATTTTTGTAAATTGCCCTCAGACTGTTCGTCTGGGGCTACACAA
>CAZZYE010000344.1:7315-7579 GCA_964658145.1 uncultured Stigonema sp. | reverse complement strand
TAGCTATTAGCGAACTAGGAATTTCCGAGAAATCCAACTGATCAGACCACTTGCTAAAGCACCAACCATGAGAATGCCCATCGCCGGAGTAAACACAGGCTGCCAAAGTTTGTACCACAAATCTAAACCCAGTGGTACTCCGGCTGTATGACCGATAACTGCGATCGCCAACCACCCAAAGCTGAACAAGACCAAGAATACATCCGCTACTAAAACCAGGTTGAGCCAACTCAGAAATTTATCTTTCATAGAAATGGGGAATAG
>CAZZYE010000344.1:0-7305 GCA_964658145.1 uncultured Stigonema sp. | reverse complement strand
GGGGAGTAGGGAATAGGGGTGAATTTTGTAGTCTCACCACTCCCCACTCCCCAGTCCCCATTCGCAATTATTTTTCAAATAGCCAGCTTTTGATTTTTGCCAAACTCTGCCAATCTGGTTTTCTGCTTAAACCGTCTTCAATGCTATCTTTGATTTCCTCGTGCCATTCGGAGTTGACAAACATTAACTGTTGTGCAAAGTCAACGTGTAGCCGTAAACCTTTTTGACCAGTTTCCAGCATTGCCACCGCGAGATTCACCCTTGCCTGTGGGTCTTGTGGATTTAACTTTACTGCCTTTTGTGCAGCTTTGTAAGCAAAGCTAGGTTTGTTATCAAGCAGATACAACCACGCCAAACAAGTCCAAGCCGAACTACTTTTCGGAGAGCGATCGCAAACCTCTTTAAACAAAGGGATTAATGAAGTTGCTGCTTCTCCAGCTTTATAACGTTCTAAACCTGTATCAAACAGGGAATCAACTGTATCAGTCATTAGTCAATAGTCATTGGTCATTGGTAAAAAAATACACAAGTGAACAAAGGACAAATGAAAATATTACACACCAAATGACTTGCCACAACCGCAGGTTTGGTTGGCGTTCGGATTAGTGAATTGAAATCCACCGCCAATCATGGCATCACTGTAATCAAGCATCAAGCCATAGAGATATAATAGACTCTTGCGGTCGCAAACAATTTTAAAGCCATCATAGTCAAAAACTTCGTCTTGAGGGGTAACCTTACTGAGGTCTTCAAAATCCATCATGTAAGACATGCCGGAGCAGCCACCCTGACGCACTCCAACCCGTAAGCATAGGTCTAAACCTTGCTTATCTTGCAAAAGTTTCACCTGCCGCAACGCTGTTTCGCTCAATTGAATTCCTCGTTGTTGAGACTGAATTGTTTGTGTCATCTGCTTCTTGAACTCCTTAGCAATAGAATTTACCGCTACCTTACAGGGACAAGACCAGAAATTTCCACCCCTAGCTTACCCGCTCGGTTGCAAGAGAAAGTTTTTGTATTTATTCTAGCGACATTAAGGTTGCTCTTTACCAAATTGTAAATACTCTGTCAAAAGCACACAAAGATTTTTATCCTAGAATTGAGAGATTCAGTGTGTTTAGAGATTCCGTATCTTAGGATGACTTGCCTTGTGGCAGAACTCTGCCGCAAACTACTCACTCGCAACTAGCCAGAGAGTTTTTACGCAAACGCTTGCCCTGACCCAAAAGTTTACTTTCAAATTGCTTGTTTTGATTAACTTACTCTATGACAAGTTTTAATCGCTCTACCAGTCGTCGTTTGAAGAAATTGACTCAAATTCCTTCTGTATGGGAGGGCGATCGCCGTCCATTGTCATCAACACAAACCCCGCACTCAGACTCAGAGGAAAAGGGCGAATGTATTCTTTGGGTGGATGGCTCGCAAGGCATTGTCCGGGGAATGGACGTGGTAGCGATAGAAAGCGGTCCAGAGGCTATTGTTCGCACCTTAATGCGAGCAATGGAGCATCCTCATAGTCCTGCTAAACCTGCTCGCCCTCAAAGAATTGTGGTCAGAGACCGAGAGATCCAATTCTATTTGCGCGGAGTGCTGCAAGATTTGGACATTGCGATTGATTATGCACCCGAATTACCTTTGATTGATGAGCTGTTTCGCGGGTTTGCCGAAATTCTTGATAGCCAAGTTCCGGATTTACCCCCGCAGTATGCACAAGCACTGCGAGAAAAGGCATTTGCAATTTGGCAAGCAGCTCCTTGGGAATTATTGGAAGAACAGCAAATCTTGTCGATAGAGATTAATAAGTGGGATGTTGGTACACTCTACGCCTCAGTGATGGGGATGCTGGGGATGGAGTATGGGGTGTTATTATATCGTTCAGAAGACTCCTTAAAGCGGTTTCGCGCCACTGTTTTAAGAGATGAAGAATCAACGCAGCATTTAGAAGAAGCTTTCTTGAAGCAGGATTGTCTGTTCCTTACCTTTGAGAATACTGAAGAATCTGACGAAGATGAAGATGAATTTGGGGATCTAGCAGCGCTACCGTTATCGGAAATTGACCCTACCTTCGGCAACATCCATCCCCTAGAAGGACTGCGTTCTGTTTTGTATGACGAAGAAGCACTTGTAGTTTTTGTTGCACTGGAAAGTCTTTACCGCTTTATCCGCGATCATCGTCGTCAGCTCGATGGGGACACCTTTGCCACCCTCAGTCGTCGCTATCGTATTTCGCTTCCTCAGTCAGATGAACCAACTAAATCAGTATCTATCACTGTCTCTACCATGCCTCAATTAGCAGCAGAATTAGAGGAAATGGCAGGTTTTGAAGCGAGTGAGGATGACGATCCTCACTCGGAAGGTGACGAGTCAGCGTTCCAGTCATTGCGAGATGACTTGATTCCAGAAGACTCATTTCTGAGCCTAGGCGTGGTGTCTTGGGAAATGTTGGAGTACTTACGTAAAGGGGTTACGTATCATAAAGCTGGGGAAATTATACAAGCTGGTGAAGGGCTACCCGTGATTTTAATTCAAACTTCCCGCCCGAAAGCAAAGACAGTCATTGAAAATATCGAACAAGCCGGGGGACTCAAAGCAATTTGCTTTAATCCTGGTGCCGATCCTTTTGATGGCACACACTACGACTTGGGTTTGTTACAAACTGCAAATGGCGAATTGTTCCTATTCGGTGAATTTGAAGATGATGACCCAGTACACGTAGAAGCTCGGAAAAAATGGAATCAGCGGTGTAAAAATACCAAAGGCTACTGTGGCTTGATCATAGCCAAAGGACTGACAGGATCTTCCCGTGGAAATCCCCAACTGCGAGATATGATGGCTCTGTTTGAGGCGCAAGCGCTTTCGCCAAAAGATTTAGGCATCGGTACTTTGCAACTCATGCCCCAACTACAATTTGAATAATCCCCTAGGTAATAACCAAAACAAAAAAGCCGTCCTCAGTTATGAGAACCATTACCCTTTGTAAATAGGGTTTTCAGATCTATTTGTCTTGGGTAAAGGCTCTAACACACGACCCAATAGTTCGCGTTCCTTCAGCACTACCCTAACCCCCATTCCCTTGTAGGAAATGGGGGTATTTTTCTCCCCCTGTCCTTGTAGGAATTGGGGGTTAGGGAGCCAGTAAGCAGTACCTCCGAGGGCATAACCTGTGGTAGAGTTTCCCGCTACTAAGTGACTGATGTGTACAGGAACTTTGATGACCGACCCTAAGAAGGTCAACATTTCGGCACGGTTCGTGGGTAGAATCCGCTGTTAAATTTTACTAAATGAAAAAAATCTCCTGCCCCAAAAGCAGGAGAGGCGTCAAATCACTCAATTCTCATGTCTATAAGCTACAGTGAAAAAAAAGTGCTAAACATACATGTATGCTTATAGCAATCCTATTTGAATTATGAACTTCCGTTGCCTCAGAAACCCGGTTTCTTAAAGAAACCGGGTTTCTCTGCGTTTAGGAATCATTTAGGATTGCAATAGCACTTTTTTTAAATTACTGATTATACTTTATTAATTTTTTATGAAACATTTATGTAAGCGATATAATAAAAAAAATTATAGTTAAGTACCATATATAGAGTAATATGCAAAACTCAACAAACATCTCTTTTAGCTTTGTTTGGTCAGTTAAAACTTAACTATTAATCTATTTTACTGAGCAAAGCTTTATCGTGTCTTTGTAATAAATATACTGCTATTTATTAAATAAATTAACTTAAACTTTAAAACTGCTCTCCTATCTTTGTAATTAATTTACGAATTCCAAAATCTATCTGTATACTTTTAACATGAATAAAGATTAACTGAATACTTCGCAAAAAGCCTGAAACATGGATAAAATTGAAAAACAATATTTTGCTTTGCAGTACAGCCTTATGTTGACAACTCATAGTTATAGAAAATATTTTCTTGGGAATAATTTTAAAAGTTTTTCGGAAATAAAAAATCAGTGGACTGCTGAATCTTTAGCACAGCAACGGGCAAAAAGGTATTTGCAGAAACTCCAAGTTGATTATCGCCTATACATGCCATTACAACGTATCTACGAGGTGGCGGATCTTGCAGATAATAATTCCATGACAATGTGTGTAGTACGACTAGCAAAGAAGATTGCTCATAGGGTAATCGAACTATAGCCAACTTACCGTTCTTACACTGGTTTTTTTCCTTCACTCAATCGTGAAATATTCCACAATACGGAATGTAGAAATGTTCTATATCTACATGTAGATATGTTCTTTAGAAGGAACTATTGCCGCTATGTGTGATGCTCTACCCCACATTAAAAGTGCAATGGAGCTAATTCGTCTTCTTTTGCACTTGCTAGGATAGGAAATATTCAAGCGCTTGACGAAGGAAACAAGGAAACCCCTTATTTTCAGACATTTGAGAATATTTTTTTTTCAGAGTTTGTTTTTTGTAAATTGGGTCTGGAGAGAAAGTCAAACAATGAATGATGACTGCCAATTCTGGAAATCCTTGTTTGGTTAACAGTAAGCATCGCAACTCAATTTATAAAATTACCCAGTCAGACTAGATTCATCATCTTGCCAAGTTCATTCTGCTAAGCAGCAAGTGTACGCCTTTTTTCCACAAGCAACAGCAATTGCTCAATCATGATTTTGATATTCTATTGGATAATTCATAATCATTTGGAAAAACAAAAATATTTTAGTGTTGGTACAACTGCTTGTTCCATGACAAAAACTCTGATAATCTTATCCAACTAATCCTTAGTTAGACTCCAGTTGATGATGTTAATAACCAGCAAGTAGCATAACAAAAATGACTAATAAGAAATGGGCGGTAAAACGTATTACTGTAAATTTGGCTGCACAGGAAGCAGAAAAACTAGAGAGATATTGTCTACAAACAGGTAGACCAGCAACAGATGTGATTCGGGAACTAATCCGAGGGTTACCCATTGACGACACCAAAGATGCTAGCAGTTAGGGAATTTGTCATTTGTCCGCCGCTTTGCGGAGTCCAGAGTCAAAATATTTGACTATTGACTATTGACAGCTAAATAGCAAATTCTGACACCAACCCAGTTACAATCTGTAAAGAAACTGAGAAGGAAGGACGGAATGCGCGTTGCGATAGTAGGTGCGGGACTAGCTGGGCTAGCGACTGCCGTAGATTTAGCTGATGCTGGATGTGAAGTCGAGATTTTTGAGTCTCGTTCGTTTATTGGTGGTAAAGTAGGCAGTTGGGTAGATGGCGAAGGCAACCATATTGAAATGGGGCTGCATGTGTTTTTTGGGTGCTACTACCAATTGTTTGATTTGATGAAGAAGGTGGGAGGATTAGAAAACTTACGGCTGAAAGAACATATCCACACCTTTATCAACAAAGGGGGATACACTGGTGCTCTAGATTTTCGCTTCTTTACAGGTGCACCTTTCAATGGGTTAAAAGCATTTTTCACTACGAATCAACTCTCTTTACAGGATAAATTGCAAAATGCGATCGCCCTTGGTACTAGCCCAGTCGTGCGGGGTTTAGTAGACTTCGACGGGGCGATGAAAACTATCCGCGACTTAGACAAAGTCAGTTTTGCCGACTGGTTCCGCAGTCATGGTGGTAGTGAGGGTAGTATCAAAAGGATGTGGAACCCTATCGCCTATGCCTTAGGTTTCATTGATTGCGAAAATATGTCTGCCCGTTGTATGTTGACAATTTTCCAGTTATTTGCAACAAGAACCGAAGCTTCGGTTCTGCGAATGCTAGAAGGTTCGCCCTCTGAGTACCTGCACAAGCCGATTTTGTCATATCTGGAAGCTAGAGGCACTAAGGTTTACACTCGCCGGAAAGTGCGGGAAATACAGTTTACCGAGTCAGGCGACCAAACCCGCGTCACTGGTATAGTAGTGGCAAGTGGTGAGACAGAAGAACTGCAAGAGGCTGATGCTTACGTTGCTGCTTGCGATCTCCCAGGAATTCACCGCCTCTTACCCCAAGAGTGGCGTAAGTGGTCTGAGTTGGATAACATTTATAAGTTGGATGCAGTGCCAGTGGCAACAGTGCAGTTACGGTTTGATGGTTGGGTGACAGAACTGCAAGATGCTATTGAACGTAAACAGTTGAATCACGCTGCGGGAATAGATAATTTACTGTATACTCATGAAGCTGATTTTTCTTGTTTTGCCGATTTAGCTTTGACTAGCCCTGCAGATTATTACAGGGAAGGGCAGGGGTCGTTGTTGCAGGTAGTGCTGACTCCAGGAGATCCATTTATTAAACAAAGTAATGAGGCGATCGCAACTCATGTCCTCAAACAAGTGCATGAGCTGTTCCCCTCGTCACGAGATCTGAATATGACTTGGTACAGTGTGGTGAAGCTTGCTCAGTCTTTGTACAGAGAAGCGCCAGGAATGGATGTTTATCGTCCTCAGCAAAAAACGCCGATTTCTAATTTCTTCCTTGCAGGTAGTTACACCCAGCAGGATTATATTGATAGTATGGAGGGTGCAACAATTTCGGGACGGCGTGCGGCGAAGGCAATTTTGGAGAATGTGAAGAAGTAGCACGCAACAGGCGCACTCACTTGCAGAGGAAGAGAAGAGAATGGCGGATTGGTTGGAGCATAGTGTACAGGTAGAGGTAGAGGCTCCCATAGATCTAGTATGGGGTCTTTGGGCTGATTTGGAGCAGATGCCCCGGTGGATGAAGTGGATTGATTCGGTAAAGGTTCCGAAGGATAATCCTGAGATATCTCTGTGGAAGCTGAATACTGGCGGTCTGGAATTTACCTGGAAATCCCGCATTCTCAAGGTAGTTCCCAATCAGATTATTCAGTGGGAATCGATTGATGGTTTGCCCAATCAGGGAGCGGTGCGCTTTTACGATCGCCACGGTAGTAGTATCGTCAAACTAAGCTTTTCCTACGCTATCCCTGGTATTATTGGCAAAATTATGGATAATTTGTTTTTGGGACGAGCGGTGGAATCGACTCTTAAAGCTGATATGGAGCGGTTTAAAGAATACGCTCTTCAGGTTAAATCCAATTCAACACAGTAAAGATTTAACCTATTTTTTTATTGAAGCTAGAAAACAAGCTCCTACGTGGTCGTTGAAAGCGACTAATCTATGATCATCAATTTCTCAGATCATACCAGAGGCAAAAATTGATTGGGATTTTGTTAAAAATTAAAAATTAAAAATTTCAGAATAATTTTGAATTATTTAATTAAGGATACAAGTCCTATTTTTAAACATGGAAAACTTGGAGGTGTTCCGCAACATTATTCAAGCCCCCGCATTTATGCGTAGGGATTAATAATTTTTAATTTTTAA
>CAZZYE010000343.1:7070-7590 GCA_964658145.1 uncultured Stigonema sp. | reverse complement strand
ATCAGAATGCCGATAAAATTGGTAAACCGAGGGATAAGATTATCGTTGTTGACAATTACGCTGGCGATCGCCGCAGCTCTTAATGCCCAAGTTTATGGGCAAGAAGCGCCACTGCCAATGTTTTTTGGAGACCTTCACATCGATCGCAATTTTTCCTCAGACCACTTGATAGTGCGCGGCATCAGTGGCGGTTCAATACCAGCGAAGGAGATCGCCCGTAGAACAGTAACTCCTACAGGTCACTGTACCGGATATTATGATGAACAACCAAACCACACCTTAGAGTTAACAAGTAAACTTGACTACCTAAAACTGCTAGTAGACAGTCCTAAGGATACCACCCTGATTGTCAGTGGTCCTGGCGGCATCTGGTGCAACGACAATTTTGACGGCAAACATCCCGGACTTGTCGGTGAATGGCTTTCAGGAACATACAACGTTTGGATTGGTTCTTACAAAAAAAACGAGTATTTCCCTTACACGTTAGAAGCTATAGAAGATCAGTAGGGGGAGTGGGGGG
>CAZZYE010000343.1:0-7057 GCA_964658145.1 uncultured Stigonema sp. | reverse complement strand
ACTCCCTACTCCCCCTTTTTCCTTTTCCCGTGAAATGTATTAGAATTAAGTTAAGTTTAATTACGATTATTTTTTGCTGGTGAGCCTAGATTTAACAAGTTCAATGCTGTTAAATGAGGCACTCATAGGGTTGGAGGGAAACCCTATAAGGATAAAAACCTGATAAACTCCTACATCGAAGAGAAGGGAATCTCAAAAACATCCGTTTCACAGCTACCTAGTGACAGGGTGATCAGCACGATTCGGTTGCTAAAACTAATTAGTTGTATCGGCATTTAGAGGCAAATAAAGTCATGAAATTTTCCTGGAGAGTCCTAGTACTCTGGACATTGCCCGCTTTGGTAATTGGCTTTTTCTTCTGGCAAGGCGCATTTGCTAGCGCTCCTGCGGATATGAGTAAGAATACAGCCAATACCCGTATGACCTACGGGCGCTTTCTAGAATACTTGGACGCCGATCGGGTGACCAGTGTGGATCTTTATGAAGGTGGCAGAACAGCGATTGTAGAAGCCGTCGATCCAGAACTCGACAACCGTATACAACGGGTACGGGTGGATCTGCCTGGTAACGCTCCTGAGTTAATTAGCAAGCTCAAAGAAAAAAAAGTAAGTTTTGATGCTCATCCAATGCGGAATGATGGAGCAATCTGGGGACTGTTGAGTAACCTAATTTTTCCGATTCTGTTGATTACTGGGCTGTTCTTTTTGTTCCGTCGTTCTAGCAATCTTCCCGGTGGTCCTGGTCAAGCAATGAACTTCGGCAAATCTAGAGCTCGCTTCCAAATGGAGGCAAAAACTGGAATCAAATTTGACGACGTAGCAGGTATTGAAGAAGCCAAAGAAGAACTACAAGAAGTCGTCACCTTCCTCAAACAACCAGAAAAATTTACCGCAGTCGGCGCACGCATTCCCAAAGGAGTGCTGTTAATTGGACCGCCAGGAACTGGTAAAACCCTGCTGGCAAAAGCTATTGCTGGCGAAGCAGGCGTACCTTTCTTCAGCATCTCCGGTTCAGAATTCGTGGAAATGTTCGTTGGCGTGGGCGCATCTCGTGTGCGCGACCTGTTTAAGAAAGCCAAAGACAACGCTCCGTGTATCATCTTTATTGATGAAATCGACGCCGTGGGACGACAGCGGGGTGCTGGTATCGGTGGCGGTAACGACGAGCGGGAACAAACCCTCAACCAACTGCTGACTGAAATGGACGGCTTTGAAGGCAACACCGGCATTATTATTATTGCCGCTACCAACCGTCCTGACGTATTAGACACAGCATTATTGCGTCCTGGGCGATTTGACAGGCAAATCATGGTGGATGCACCCGACATCAAAGGTCGTCTGGAAATTTTAAAAGTCCACGCTCGCAATAAGAAACTAGACCCCAGCGTTTCTTTAGATGCGATCGCCCGTCGCACACCTGGTTTTACCGGTGCTGACTTAGCCAACCTACTTAATGAAGCCGCAATTTTGACAGCGCGTCGTCGCAAAGACGCTATTACTATTGCGGAAATTGATGACGCTGTGGATCGGGTTGTTGCTGGTATGGAAGGTACTCCTTTAGTAGATAGCAAGAGCAAGCGCTTGATTGCTTACCATGAAGTGGGACATGCTTTGGTGGGTACACTACTCAAAGACCACGACCCAGTGCAAAAAGTTACCCTAATTCCCCGGGGACAGGCACAGGGGTTAACTTGGTTTATGCCCTCTGACGAACAAGGGTTAATTTCCCGTTCTCAGTTAAAAGCACGGATAACTGGTGCTTTGGGTGGTCGCGCCGCAGAAGCAATGATTTTTGGTAATGCGGAAATCACAACGGGTGCCGGTAATGACCTGCAACAGGTAACCAACATGGCACGGCAAATGGTGACCCGGTTTGGGATGTCTGATTTAGGTCCACTATCCTTGGAAAGCCAAACCGGAGAAGTGTTCTTGGGTCGTGACTGGATGACGCGTTCTGAGTATTCAGAATCGATTGCTGCCCGTATCGATGGTCAAGTCCGCATTATTGTCGAAGAGTGCTACGAAATAGCAAAACGGATGATACGTGAAAATCGCTCCGTTACCGATCGCTTAGTGGATCTGCTGATTGAAAAAGAAACCATTGACGGTAACGAGTTCCGGCAGATTGTTGCTGAGTACACCGAAGTACCTGATAAGCAGCAGTACGTGCCGACTCTGTAATCGTTATTCCTAAATCTTGATTTTAGGGTATGGTGGATGCACCATACCCTTTTTGTTTTAGTTTATTTTAGATAAAAGTTGGTACACTAGGAGTGACTTGTGCCAACAACAAACGATGTTCGCTTTGCCCGTGCTTGCTGTTCCCTTGAGGGGTTATCGGTGGGTGATGCTTTTGGAAATAGATTTTTTCTCCATCCGAATGTGGCAGAAAGTCTAATTGCATCTCGTGCCATTCCAGTATCGCTTTGGAACTTCACCGACGATACTCAGATGGCTCTCTCAATTCTGTCAATTCTGCAAGAATATGGAGAGATTGATCAAGATAAGCTAGCTTCAAGCTTTGCCCAAAGATACGATAGTCACCGGGATTACGGTGCGGCGATGCACAATCTGCTAGCACAGGTACGGGATGGCGAACCTTGGCAAAAGCTAGCTCCCAGTTTGTTTGGTGGACAAGGTTCCTATGGCAATGGTGCAGCAATGCGGGTTGCACCAGTGGGAGCTTTTTTTGCAGACGAGATGGAATTGGTTGTAAGCCAAGCGTTCAAGAGTGCGGAAGTGACACACACCCATCAGTTACGGCGATCGCCGGAGCAATTGCTGTAGCTGTAGCCGCTGCTTGGGCTTGGAGACTGAAAGACTCTGGTTCAAAGCCCAGTAGAGCGGAATTTCTTAATCTTATCCTGCCTTTTGTGCCAGAAAGCGAGGTTCTCTCCAAAATTCAGCGAGCGAATGATTTGAGGGAAAAAACACTAGTACAATCAGCAGTTGCAGTGCTGGGCAATGGTACGGGAATCTCAGCCCAAGACACAGTTCCCTTTGCTTTGTGGTGTGCTGCTCAGCACCTTAATAATTACGAAGAAGCACTGTGGTTAACAGTCAGTGGCTTGGGAGATATAGATACTACTTGCGCGATGGTCGGTGGCATTGTAGCTCTGTATACAGGTGTAGCAGGTATCCCGACAGGGTGGCAACAAGCACGAGAGACTTTGCCCAACTGGTATTTATTAGACTCTGAAGCAGCAGCTAAGGAAACAATCATACTGTTCCGTCCTGTTGGACCGAAGGAACTAGCTTTGATTAGGGAAGGTGGCGATCGCTCGTTTCCTCCGCGACTACCCGAACAGCCTATTTTTTATCCAGTACTTAATGAAGAATACGCCATAGAGATTGCACGTAACTGGAATGCTGCGAGTAGCGATACAGGATATGTCGGTTACGTGACTCGCTTTCAGGTGCGAGCAGATTTTTTAAGTCGTTATAGCGTGCAAACTGTCGGTAGTTCTCTGCATCAGGAGTATTGGATACCTGCGGAGGATTTACCTGAGTTCAATCGCAATATTGTCGGTTTGATTGAAGTGGTGGCTGAATTTCGCAAGTGAAAGGCGAAGCAGAGTCTCTTGGATAGGCATTCCCAGCCAGAGTCTGGGAACGAGCAACGATACCCAAATTAAGGTGGGCAGTGCTACCCCTGTCAAGGTAACTCGCTTGCATCCCTTCTTTTCTCTCTGTGTCCTCAGCGTCTCTGTGGTTAATTAAGTTATTTATTTTACCGCAGAGGCGCAGAGAGCGCAGAAGTAAGAGAGTAACCATTTTTGAGGATTTTTACCAACCAAGACGCGGACTTGGTGGGCTTTAGCCCACCAAAGCTGTTTATCTTTCCACTTGCGCCACGTCCTTAGGAACACCAGCAGTTAGGACCTCATGTCCTGTAGATGTTACCAAAACATCATCCTCAATGCGAATACCAATGCCAACCCAACGGGGATCGGTTTCTGGTTGGTCTTCTGCTAGCTTGGTATTTGGGACAATATAAAGTCCGGGTTCTACGGTTAGCACTTGATTTGGTTGTAATATCTGCGGTTTATCTTCGCCGTGCTGGTAAACACCTACATCGTGGACATCCAAGCCTAGCCAATGACCAGTACGGTGCATGTAATATGGCTTATATTTCTCTTCCTCAATTAACTTGTCAATTTCACCTTTAAGGATACCGAGTTCGACTAAGCCTTCAGTTAGGACGCGCACTGCTGTATCATGAATTTGCTTGTAGGGGTTGCCTGGTTGAACTTGGGCGATCGCTTGTTTCTGTGCTTCTAAAACAAGTTCATAAAGTATCTTTTGTTCTGGCGTAAACTTACCACTTACGGGAAATGTCCGGGTAATATCAGAGTTGTAATAATTATAGGCACAACCGGCATCAATCAGCAGCAAGTCCCGATCCTGCATCTGTCGATTATTTTCGATGTAGTGCAGTATACACGCATTTGCTCCGGAAGCTACAATTGTCGGATAAGCTGGTCCCATTCCACCCCGTAAGCGAAAGATGCGTTCCATCTCCGCTTGAATTTCATATTCGTAACGCCCCGGTGCAGCAATTTCCATGGCGTAATTATGTGCTTCGACTGCAATATTCGCAGCGCGTCGCATCAACTCCAACTCTACTTGACTTTTAAAAAGCCTTATGCTATGTAAGATTGGACCAGTATCTTCAATGGCAATTGGTCCTGTACCGCGCTTGGGATAAGTCCGCATCAAGCGTTGCCAATGGTTGAGGATTTGGTCATTAAAAGCGCGATCGCGTCCTATGTGGTAGTAAATGCGGTCGGCTGAGTCCAAATACTGCGGCAACTTTTCATCCAGTTCCGCGATCGGGTAAGCTTCATCTGCGCCGTACTCTTGTTTCGCCGCTTCTACGCCACACCGATAACCACTCCAGACTTCCTTCTCTTGATCTTTGGGTTGTACAAACAGCACAAACCGATGTTCTGAATGATGTGGCGCTAAAAGGGCAACTGCTTGCGGTTCGTTAAACCCAGTTAGATAGAAGAAATCGCTGTCTTGACGAAAAGCGTATTCGACATCGTTGTGCATGACTGCCATTGGCGCACTGCGAAAGATTGCAGTGCCATTACCGATCTTTGACATCAATTGCTCACGACGCTGCCGATATTGTGCTTGCATAATTCCCTACTATTGTTTTATCACCTATTTTAAGAATAAATTTCTGGGTATAACCCAAATCTGACGTGTTAAAGTAAGTTTTACCTGAGCGCTCTCGTTAGGTTGTTTTTCCATTTACCTAATTAAGAAATACTAACTAATAACTTGGTAGCGATATATAGGATTACTATATGATTTTTGAAATAAACGTAGGTAGGGCTAAAGCCCACCAGATCCCAATACGGTTCAGTTAAGGCGTTGATCCCCCCAACCCCCCTTTTTAAGGGGGGCTTGTTCCCCCCCTTTTTAAGGGGGGCTTGTTCTGATCTTCAAGGACTGGATACTACTAACTGAAGTGTATTACAACATATCCGGGTTTTGGTGGGCATTGCCCACCCTACTAATAACTTTGTAGCAATATATATATATTGCCAATTTGGCAACATATATATATTGAAATGAATTTAAATATTTTTTTATAACTTTAATTGCATTACTTGCAAATTACAGATTTATAAATAAATGCAACCATAAATATTATACTCGGTTATGAAAATAAAAATCATAAAATACAATCAGTTAGATGCTCTACTTGCTCTACGAGGATTAGCTTGTTTAATGGTAGTAGTTATTCATTGTGGTCCTCCTAGAAATTCAATTATTTATCAAGAGTATGACCTGAGTTGGTTAATATTTAGTCATGGAGCAATAGCAGTTTGGATTTTCTTTTGTCTATCCGGTTACTTAATGGGAAAAGCTTTTTATACTGAGCGGTACACTCCTGATGTGCCAGGAGTTATAAACTTTTGGCGTAACCGCGCTATCAGAATTTTTCCACTTTACTATTTTGCCGTACTTATTTTATCTATATTTGTTTATCCCGATGTTCTTAAAATAGAAAACTGGGGGTATCTTATTCGAGTATGTACTTTTACATATCATCCTCACATTAACTTCCAACATATAGCCTTTAATGAAGTTTTCTGGTCGCTTTCAACAGAAATACAATTCTATATATTTGTTCCTTTCATCTTCAATTTTATCCGGCATCGTTTAGTCAGCCAAAAACAGGTTACGCAAGCATGTTTGTTGATTATTTTTGTAACTCTCCTTTGGAAATGCATATTTTGGTTAAGTTTCAGAAATCAAATTACTGAGCAAATGGAGTATGCATTTAAATATTGGTATACTCCCCTGTTTAATAACCTTGACTTATTTTTATGTGGTTTTCTTGTTAATATATTTATTAAGTATCAAAAGCCAAGGCTGGAAGAATCAGAAATTATAACTAATTGTAAGAGTACTATCTTGCCAAAATCAACGACAAAATATCTTGCTGTTATTCTATTAATTTTACTTTATCTATTTACCGCACATCACTTATACAATCAAGAACTTTGGGGACTACCTAGCCGTCCTGGGGGTTGGAGAACATCTACAACAATTTTCATTCTCCAGCCATTAACAGCAATAATCATATCATTTTTTATATTCACCTTTGAGTTAGATGCTTATCATAATTTCACTAGAAATGAGAAGTTATCTTTTGCTTGTATTCTGAGAAATCCCTTAAGAATTTTAGAAGTACTTGGTAACTTATCTTACGGGGTATACATTTGGCATATGCCGATTATTAGCAAAATTATTCCTATATTTACCTCAAAGGTTCCTATTGAAGCTTTTTATACGAGATTAACAGCAACACTGATTTTATCTACTACGCTTGCAGTTGTCACCTACTACTTAGTTGAACTTTCTACTGCCAAGTGGAAGATTTACAAAAATACGCAGAATTAATTGTATTTATTAGAGCTATTTGTCATCCGGTATATGCCGACACTGTTTTGAGTGGCGATTTTAACGGTGATCGCCACGACATCTCAATACCGTTCGGTTAAGGTAATTCGTGAAAAATCCATGCGTGTAGAGACGTT
>CAZZYE010000342.1:770-7600 GCA_964658145.1 uncultured Stigonema sp. | reverse complement strand
TACTTATGTACTAAATGTGGCGATCGCCTTATGCCAGTTGCGTAAGTCCTGATAGAGTGCCACTTTGGTAAAGCGATTAGGTGGCAAAGGCGAGAGCTAGATTTATGCCAAGAAGAACTGGTTGAAAGGTCAGGACTTCATCGCAACTACATCTCAGGTATCGAAAACAGAGAGAGTAACCCTTGGTTAAAAAATATTGTTAAGTTAGCGGCAGCTTTGGAGATATCTGTCTCCGATCTCTTTGTCAATTACGGCATTTAGGTTAAGAGTGAATCGGAAACTAATTCCTGAAATTTGGCTTTTGAAACTAAAGTAGCAGCATTCAGATTAATCCAAAAAGGATGACTATTTACTTAGAACATTGGAGCCTAAAACCTCTAGAAATCCCGCAACGGAGTCGGTTATTTTCTCTTGAACCTGTTGCAGTAGGGACTCCCTACACAGAAAGTCTTAGTAGTTATCTCAATCGTTTGGCTCAGGAGCATTGTTTAACCTCTCAAAAGCTCATCATGGGAGAAATTGCCCCACTTATCCTTACAGATAAGGATAAATCTGAGTTATTAACAAAAAATGTCAGTCACCTATTCGGTAATAGTGACGCTAAACCGATGATCAACGGAATGCGGGAAATGACGGGAAAGTTAGTAACCGTCTTAGAAGAATTAACCATGAGTCAAGATTTGCGTTTTTTGACTCTTTTAAGTTGGAAGGGGATGATTTCTGAGCAAAAGTTATTTCGGAATTATCGCGCTTGGTGTCCTTCTTGTCTGGAAGAATGGAAGCAGGAGAACAAGACTATTTATGAGCCATTATTATGGTCATTTAAGGATGTAGAAGTTTGTTTGAATCATAAACTTCGGTTGCTTGATAAATGTCCACATTGCAGTTCTCATTTACCTGTGATAGGAAAGTCATCGCCACCAGGATTTTGTTCTTGTTGTTATGGGTGGTTAGGACAGACAATCAAGGGAGAAGAAGATATAGAGAAATACCGAATTAATATTGAGGGAATTGGTGAATTAATCGCGCTTACTGCTCTATTAAGATATGAACCCATCCCGCTAGAGTTAACCCGAAAGTTACAGTTAATTTTGCTTGGGTTTGAGGAAGCAATAGGCAAGGATTTGAAGTTACTGGGAGATTTGGGGCGAATCATTGAACAGTTGAAGATAGCGACAAAACAGCATCAAAATAAGCCTTACCATTTGATAAAACTGATTATTCCCACGTGTGAGAAGGCAAGGATTAGGGTATCGCAACTGTTTTTGTCCAATTTTAAGGAGTTGGGAGAGATTGTATTTAATAATTTTTGTTTAGATTTAAGGTTGTAGTTTAAATAACAAGCCCAAAATATCATATCTCCGCTAAACCGAAGCGATGTTTTGCTGTCTTAAACCAACCCTCGATTTGCCATGCACTCCGCCACCAGTTAATCGTACTTGCCTTCATTAGGTCTAGTAGATAGAACAAACCGTTTCTCCAGCTTGCCATCATCACGTCTTAGTTGTTACCAAGACACGGTAACGGGAAACTTTAAACCCACGAATTGTACTTGCTGTCCCCGTTTGTGTAAATGTCTCAAAATCCGCCCATCGACTAATTTCCGGTCAACGCGCACACCTACAAGTGCATGATATTTGAGCTTACGTATACCGTGCAGAAATTCGATGCTTCCAAAAGCTGTATCTGCCAAAATCATCACCTTGAAATGTTTGGTTAAAGATGACGGTAAACATAAGACTTGTTTTAATCCCAATCGTGCAGGTGAGTCCGTCCCTTTTCGTCTCCAGACACGGAAACTCCAAAGGACGAGCCATTGACCAACGACTAAGTACACGACAACGCTGAGGTAGTCCCCGCTTCCCGTTATAGACAGTGATTAAATTCTTAAAAGACTTGAATTTCCCAAACTTTTCCAGAGTCCGTAGTTCCGTGATGACTTGTAGAAACGGTTTACGCCCTTTGGGGCACTTGGACAATATTTCTTGGATGATACGTGTACGAGTCGCACGAATAACGCTCTTGGTTGACCAATTATAAATATTGAGAAACCGACTTAAGGCACTAGCAGACTTACTTTTACGCGAGTTCGGGTAGCGGATATCCTTGAGCCACCAAAAACAGTCCTAACATTGCTTCAAGGTTTTGTTGCTGATATGTAGAAGGCATCAACGATACTCTTGGTGTAAACTAGCCCTTGTCCCGCGCCTAAGAATTGATTTCATTGTTCTTGCTTTTCGAGCCTGCGATTAAGAAGAATTCAGAATACAGAACACAGAACTCAGAATACATCCCCATAAATAAATTTAGGGGATTTAAACTTGGACGCCGTATTTCTCGCGAAGCGATTCCGAAAGAATCTTCTATCCGGCAGACGGAGCGTGCTATGCATCTCGCAATACATTTTTTACATTCTCCATGTTTAAAAACAGGAGGTACCTTTTTTTTAGCGTTCCTCATTCTGACTACTGAGTTCTGTGTTCTGAATTCTTTCTTCGGTCACGCCCTTTTTTTCTCATATTTCGGGTTTGAGTGCAAATCTAGCCACTCTCCCAAGTTGACGATCACCAGTCTTCTTCCCTATTACGTAATATCACTATTAGCTAAGTTATACAAAATTAGATTTATTACGTAAGTTATTTCTTGATGAAAGTGTGAATTTTTTACATGCCTATTTGGGTATTAGTGGTTTACCCGTACAGGTGCAAGATATAAGCCTCTGACTAGCGGCGATGCCTTCGGCAAGCCGCTAGTAACATATGAAAGATGCACATTTTTATTCAATTTCTGAAAGCCTTGCTGTATCAGGGTTATAAAATGTGCATCTTAGGAGTCAAAATTCATCTGTTTCAAAAATAATTCTAGAATGTAAGAGAAATAATTTTATGATATAGTCGTCCTATTTTTTTTAACGGCATAGTGAAAAAGATCCTGCTTTTATCAGCCAATCCCATAAACACGAGTGAGCTGCGCTTGGATGAGGAGGTGCGGGAGATT
The DNA here is from genome assembly GCA_964658145.1 of uncultured Stigonema sp. GTDB lineage: Bacteria > Cyanobacteriota > Cyanobacteriia > Cyanobacteriales > Nostocaceae > Stigonema. Next base: position 4,603 of record CAZZYE010000342.1, on the reverse strand, counting down.
CAAGCAGGCTTAGAACGTGCCAAGGCGAGAGAAGAGTTTCAAATTATCTCTAAATTGGCGGTGCGAGTTGATGATTTGCGCCGTGCTTTGTTGGATCATGAACCACAAATTGTACATTTTTCTGGACATGGTGCAGGCAGTGAGGGGTTGGTGCTAGAAAATAACTCAGGACAAGTGCAATTGGTAAGCGCACAAGCACTGGCAAGACTATTTAAGTTGTTTCCCCAGGTTGAGTGTGTAGTACTCAATGCCTGTTATTCTGAGGAGCAAGCAGAGGCAATTCACCAACACATTGATTATGTGATTGGGATGAAAAAAGCTATAGGGGATAAGGCGGCAATTAAGTTTGCAGTGGGGTTTTATGATGCTTTGGGCGCAGGTAGAACTATTGAAGATGGGTTTGAGTTTGGTTGTACATCCATTGATTTGGAAAGTATTCCAGAATCTGCCACGCCAGTATTATTGAAAAACCGAAAGACTATTTTAGAGACTGCTATACCCCTAGATTCGCAACCAGGTAAACGGATTTTCATTAGCTACAAACGGGATGTACAACCAGATGAGCAAGTAGCTTTACAAATACGACAAGCACTGTCACAGCAGCACCAAGTTTTCATTGACCAGAATATCTCTGTTGGTACACCCTGGGCTGAACAAATTGAAGCGGAAATTCGCAACTGCGATTTTTTGATTGTCTTGCTGAGTGAGCATTCAGCTCATAGTGAGATGGTAGAAACCGAAATCCGCATGGCACACAACTTTGCGCGAGTGCAGTCAGGACACCCCGCCATTCTCCCAGTACGGTTAGCATACCGTCAGCCGTTTGAGTATCCTCTAAGTGCTTATTTGAACCATATCAACTGGGCGTATTGGAGTGATGATAAGGATACACCACAGTTAATAGAACAGTTAAAGCAAGCTATTTCTAGCAGAGATTTAAGTATTGCTACGCAAGCTAAGATTGATTTACTGCCATTAAACCAATCAATTGATTTACCACACCCTTACGCTTCTGCGCAGCCAGGAGTATTGGAGATTCCAGAGGGGACAATGAAACTCAAATCTGCTTTTTATGTGGAACGGCAGGCTGACACCATTGCCCTGAATACAATTGTACAGGAGGGGGTGACAATTTCTATCAAGGGCGCACGTCAAGTTGGTAAGAGTTCTCTATTAAACCGGATCATCAAAGCGGCTAGGGATGAGAGTAAAGTTGTACTATTTTTGGATTTTCAACTTTTAGGGAAAGCAGATCTTTCGACTGATGAGATTTTTTTACGTCGGTTTTGTTCTTGGGTGAGTGAAGAATTAGAACTGGAAGATAGAGTAGATGAATATTGGCGGAAAAATATTAGTCAGATCCAAAGTTGCACGCGCTACATGAGTCGTTACATCTTAAAGGAATTGTCTAGTCCATTGGTTTTGGCAATGGATGAGGTGGATAAGGTGTTTGATACACCGTTTCGCAATGATTTTTTTGGGATGTTGCGTAATTGGCATAACAGTCGTGCCATGAGTGATATTTGGAACAATCTAGATTTTGTCTTAGTGACTTCTACTGAACCCTATCAGTTAATTGACGACCTGAATCAATCTCCTTTTAATGTGGGAATAGTGATTGAACTAGAGGATTTTACGTTTGAACAGGTAGCAGACTTGAATCGCCGTCATGGTTCGCCTTTTAACACCAGTGCTGAAAAGAAATTGATGGCATTATTAAATGGACATCCTTACTTAGTGCGCAAAGCACTGTATTTCGTTGCTAGTGGACAAATCACTGCTACGGAACTATTTAATCATGCCAGTAGCACCAGGGGAGCATTTGGCGACCATCTACGGCGCTTATTGTCACTATTACATGACAGGCAGGAATTAAAACAAGCTTTACGACAAGTGATTAACGAAAATATCTGTGAAAATCAACGAATATTCTGGCAGTTGCGGGGTGTAGGTTTAGTACGTTCATCAGGGCTGAAAGTCATACCCCGTTGTCAGCTTTACGCAGACTACTTCCGGGAGCACCTACGTGGATAAGGCAAACATTTACTCTTTAGGTGGTACAGTTCAAGCTAGTAAAGGGACTTACTTAAAAAGGCAAGCAGATAAGAATCTGTTAGAGTTGTGCCAACAAGCAGAGTTTGCCTATATCCTCACTTCCCGGCAAATGGGTAAGTCTAGCTTAATGATTAGTACTGCATCTGAGTTGAAAAAAGTTTCGGTCAAGTCAGTGATTATTGACCTAACAGGAATAGGTACACAGGTAAGTGCAGAACAGTGGTATTTAGGTATACTGCTGAAGATTGAAGAACAATTGATGCTGGATACGGAAGTTGATCAATGGTGGCAAGCAAATGAAAATGTGGGTTTTACTCAACGATTAACCAAGTTTTTTCAGCATGTCTTACTAGCGGAAGTGACATCCCCTGTAGTGATTTTTGTTGATGAAATTGATACTACCCTCAGCCTTGATTTTACAGATGATTTTTTTGCGGCAATTCGCTACTTTTATGTCGCTCGTGCCCAGGATGCGAAGTTTGAGAGGCTTTCGTTTGTTTTGATTGGGGTAGCAACACCAGGAGATTTGATCCGTGACCCTAAGCGGACACCTTTTAATATTGGACAACGGTTAGATTTAACTGATTTTAGTTTTGAGGAAGCAATACCCTTGGCAGATGGGTTGGGACTGCCAAAGGAGCAATCACAACAGTTGTTAAAATGGGTGCTGGAATGGACTGGTGGACATCCATATTTAACTCAGCGTCTGTGTAGTGTTATTAGTCAGCAGAACAAAGACAGTTGGTCATTAGCAGCATTGGAAGAGGTAGTTAGCAGTACGTTTTTTGGGGCGATGAGCCAGCAAGATAATAACTTGCAGTTTGTGCGGGATATGCTCACCAAACGTGCGCCAAATAAAGACCAGGTGTTAAATGTTTATCGAGAAATTCATTTAGGTAGGCATGCTGTTGTCGATGAGGAGCAATCGATTATTAAGTCACACCTAAAGTTGTCAGGGGTGGTGCGGCGTGAGGATAACACTTTACAGATACGTAACCGCATTTACCAATGGGTTTTTAGTACTGAGTGGGTAGAGAATCAAGTGGGTCAACTGCGTCCCTATTCCCAGGCTTTAACCGCTTGGTTGGAGACAAATCGGGAAGATGAATCGCGGTTGTTGCGTGGACAGGCTTTGCAGGATGCTTTGGATTGGGCGAAGAATATAAGCTTAAGTGATGAAGATTATCGGTTTTTGGCTGCTAGTCAGGAGTTGGATAAGCGAGAAATTGCTTTAGCGCAAGCCGAGAAAAGAGCACAGCAGATTGTTGCTAATGTGGAACGGAAAGCCAAACGCATTACTCGTATAAGTTTGGGTATTTTATCAGTGGCGGTTTTCGGGGTAATTGGGGCGGGTTGGTTTGCCCAAAAGTTAATCAAGGATGCACAAACAGCTACTGTTCTAGAACGACAAGGGAGTAGTGCTTTACAACTGTTTGATACCTACCAAATAGACGGGTTAATCTTAGCAATGGATGCAGGGGAAAAGTTACAAAAACTGGTTGGGAAAAATACCCCTATAGAAAAATATCCAGTTGTTACTAGCCCCATTGTCGCTTTAAATGGTATTTTGGATCATATACAGGAGCGGAATCAACTCAAGGGCCATACAGAACGTGTCAACAACGCCAATTTTAGTCCGGATGGCAAGGAGATCGTCACCGCTTCAGATGACAATACCGCCAAGGTGTGGGACCGACAAGGCAAGTTGCTTGCCACCCTCTCTGGCCATACAGAACGTGTCAACAACGCCAATTTTAGTCCGGATGGCAAGGAGATCG
>CAZZYE010000342.1:0-670 GCA_964658145.1 uncultured Stigonema sp. | reverse complement strand
TCACCGCTTCAGATGACAATACCGCCAAGGTGTGGCAGTGGAAAGGGTTAGACGAACTGTTAAATTTTGGTTGCGACTGGTTGCATGATTATTTGGTAATTAATCCCGAAGAATTGCAAAAATTAGAGGTATGTCAAACACCACCTACACTAAAAGCAGCAGCACCGTTTTTGGTGAAAGTGGGGGAAGAGAAAGCAAAAGCTGGTAATGTTGACGAGGCTGTTGCTACTTTTAAGACGGTTTTGCAGTGGAATGGGGAATTAAAGTTTGACCCACAAAAAAAAGCACAAGAGTTTCAGATTAAAGGTCAAGCGGAACATAAGGTTACTGAGGGTGAGAGTCTTGTTACACAAAAGAAGATAAAGGAAGCTATTGCTGCTTATGACCAAGCACAAAAACTTGATCCGCAAGTAGAAATTAGTGCTAATGATTGGAATAGTCTTTGTTGGTATGGGAGTTTACATGAATCTGCTAAAGAGGTGATGTTTGCCTGTGAAAAAGCTGTGAAACTTGCCTCGAATCATGGCAACATTCGTCATAGTCGCGGGTTAGCGAGGGCACTGACGGGTGATTACCAAGGGGCTATAGCCGATTTTGAAGCATAGATTGCGCAGACTAGTACAGTTCGGCGTAAATCTACCAACTATTAAATAGCCAATACTTTACCTTT
>CAZZYE010000341.1:3289-7600 GCA_964658145.1 uncultured Stigonema sp. | reverse complement strand
TCATCTCCCTCATCTCCCCACTCCCTTGTTACGCAACTTCTCCCCCCACAACTACATCTCTAATCCGCAAACTAGGACCACCACAGCCTACAGCTAAACCGTTTTGTCCACCCTTACCGCAACCGCCGGACTCATCCCAGTAAAAATCATCGCCAATGGCTTCAATATCAGTTAGGGTTTGGAAAACATTACCTGAAAGCGTCACATCCTTCACAGGTTCAGCAATTTTGCCGTTTCTAATCATCCACGCTTCCCCAGCACTAAAGGTGAACATCTCCCCGTTTGTCATGCCACCCAACCAGTTACGGGCATAAACGCCCTCTTTAATCCCGTTAAATAAGTCCTTGACAGGCGTTGTCCCCCGTTCTATCCAGGTATTGGTCATGCGTACAATCGGAGCATAGTGATAACTGAGGCACCGCGCATTGCCTGTGGGCGCTTCGTCTAATTTGCCTGCAGTTTCGCGAGAATGCAGCCGTCCGACTAAAACCCCATCTTTAATCAGTTGCGTAGTGGTGGCAGGTGTGCCTTCATCGTCGTAAAAATAGCTACCACGATGTCCCTGAGGTGCAGCACCATCAAAAATTTGCAACGCTTTTGGACCAAAGCGACGCCCAAGGGTCATCACTTCCAACAAATCTGGGTTTTCGTAAGCCATATCTGCTTCCGAAAGATGCCCAAAGGCTTCGTGGACAAATAACCCAGTCAGAATGGGGTCAATGACCACGGTATAAGTATCGCCTTTGACTGATGGTAAGGATAAGGCTACTACTGCCCTTTGTGCTGCGCTTTTGACTTGTTCATCCAAAGCAGTTAAATCTTCGTAGGCTTTACGAGATCCGGTGGTTTCTCTTCCAGTTTGCACAGTTTCGCCATTTCTGGCTGTGGCGGCAAAGCGTATTTCCATATCCACCCAAGATTGTTCGATCAGCGAACCATCACTGGTAGCGAGGATTACCCTTTGGGCAGTGTCACTATAGCTGACTGAGGTAGTGGTAATGCGATGGTCAAAGCTTCTCAACAAGTCAGTGTAGCGATCGCACAATTCTTTTTTCTGAAAGAGCGGAATTTTCCGGGGATCGGTGCCTGTAAGCGGTAATTGACATAACGCTTGCACACTTTCCACGGGGGCTAGTATGGTTTCTTCATCACCTACCATCCGCGCCGCGGCGATCGCTTCTTCTATACGGTCTTCAATTGTTGCCAAGCGGTTAAAGCTGCTTAACCCCCACCCTCCTTTATAACAAGCCCGAATATGTCCACCAATTGAGATCCCTTCGCTCAGAGTTTCGACTTGATCACCACGCAACGAGATATCAGTTTCTTCGTCTTCTTCAAGACGAATCATCAGATAATCTACACGAGATGAGTAGCGAGCAATCAGGTCAGAAAGTAAATTTTGTGCATCTACAAGTAAATTTTGCATTTATAGAACCTGAATAATGACGAACTGGATTTAATTTGCACTTCTTGATTGAACCACACCCCTAGCTTTGACGGCGATTAAAATCGCCCCTGTGAGTCCAGCCCTGAAGGAGGGTAAAAAATCAACTATCAGATTCTCGCGCGATGCCATGTATTGTCACCTTTCCATACTCGAAATGTAGAATATCCATCTTTGAGGTATTTAAATCTTAACCAATGTTTATCATCTGTAGCTTGTAAAAAGAATGCTGCCTTGACGCGAATATCATCATGCCATGTATTATTATCACTTCTCCATACTTGAAAGCAATGATGATTCACGCCGTCAAGGTTATGGAATCTCATCCAGTGCTTGTCATCTTTTCCTTGTAACATCAAAGCTTTCTGCGCAACGATTGAGCCGGTTTCAATTCCTGCTTGAACAGATTCAATTTTCAAAACCGCAGAATCAGCTTTTACTTGCGCTTTTGTTACCAGATTTTCTACGTGTTGTCTAGTCTTCTGAAGTTCTGCTTTTGTTTCTTGAAGTTCTTGTTTGGTAGCTTCAAGCTCAGCTTTTATATTTGTATAATTTTCTACGTGTTGTCTAGTCTTGTGAAGTTCTGCTTTTGTTTCTTGAAGTTCTTGTTTGGTAGCTTCAAGCTCAGCTTTTAGATTTGTATAATCAGCTTTAATCTCTCTTAACGTCTCTAACTCTGACTGCAACTCTTCGCGTGTGCGTCTGAGTTCTTCTATTGACTTTTCATAATATCCTAGGGGTGTTTTCCAGTTACTGTTACCTGTTTTAGTCATAAGAAAAACATATGAATTTCATTTATTTATTGACTTGACAAAAGCTTTTGACAACTCTCAGGAGCTAACAGAAAAGTCTTTTTATTATCATAACTTTCCATTATGCCACGCCAAAACTCACACAGTAAACCATACTTAATCCAGTCTTCGATAGCTCTCCTTTTCAGTTCTGGAGCTTTTTCAACTAAAGCAGCCATCATTGCTGCATTTTGTTGAAGTTGTCCGTAAACTTTGAGGACATCATTTATTGATGTATTCTCGTTCAACTTACTCAGTTCATAGCATTCACTCCATTGATAAATATCAATATCGGAAAGCATACCACCAGGCTTAAATTCTATTTTGAGTATCCCTCTACATCGATCAAAAGGATTTGGTAAAGCATGAACAAAATACTTTTTAAATTCATTCCGAATCTTTTCAATTTGGCTCGCTTAAAAGCGCGATATATCCTCATCAAAAATAACACCCCTTTTCAGAGGTGTCGAGGAAAACAACGTTATTTCTAGACTAACTATAATCCAATACGGTTCAGTTAGTAAGATGTAGCCCTCGGAGATCCCCCCTAACCCCCCTTAAAAAGGGGGGCTTTTTTTTCCCCCCTTTTTAAGGGGGGTTGGGGGGATCAAGCCTTAACTGAACCGTATTGAACTATAATCACGACAAGGTCACAGATTAGACCGTTTGACAAGAGTAGTGATTCACGATACTCGCGCCCTAGCCGCATCGCCTCATCATCAGCCCAATTGTTCGCAAACGTTCCAGTGATTTTCTCCCACCACGGCGATTGAGATGAATCGCTCTCGACTTTGCGTTTGAGTCGTGCAACTTCAGCCTCTAGCAGTGCAAATCCAGAAAAGGGGGTTATCTGCTTTCATATTGCCCCAATAAAAATTTGTTTGGCAGTTAAATCTAATTCAGGGAAAGCCAGAGAAATAATGCGATCGTCTCCTCGGAATGGCGTAATTTGGTATTCATCATCAATCAACTGACAGATAGAAAGTGTTGGTTCTTTAGGGTTACCAGTAAATTTTTTAGCTCCAATTCCAAGGTAATCAACAATCCAGTATTCGGGAATTTTAAGGCTTTCGTATTTACCAAATTTCATGTAGTAATCATCATCCCAATTAGTAGAAACGACTTCTACAACTAATGGCATTGAAGCACCATAAATTACAGTAGATTTTTTCTTCCACAATGGCTCATTCACAAGATTTGTACGATTTAGTAATAATACATCAGGTGAGTAACCAGATTCACTTGTGGAAGGTTTTACTAGTGCTGTTTTTGGAATGGAGTAGGGTAAGTTTAATCGAACATATTCAAAGCTGATTTTACCTGCTATAAAGCCCACAACATCTTCATGGTCGCCTATTGGTTGGGGCATTTCAACAATTACTCCATCGTGTAGTTCGTAACGTCCCCCTGGAGGTCGCCATTCCGTAAATTCTTCAAAGGTTACTAATTTGGTTAGAGCTTGAGTCATTGCTGTATTGTGGTTACGTTACATTTTTTACTGAAACTATTCCCGTGCTGCACCATTCGACTACGTATTGATCGTTCTCTCCTACAATGTATTCCTGATTGGCAAACTTTGCTTGTGCTTGCCGGCAAGCCGCAGGCATCGCCCTACCGCCGTTCAATCTTTCTGAATAATGGGACAGATTGTATCTTCTGGCTTAGTTGTTAAACTGTCCCATCCTGAAAGTAATCCCCTTAATTCACCCCGCAAAGTCAACAACTGCTCAATCTGCCGATTAATTTCAAATATTTTATCTTTTAACTTTTGTTGAATTTCATCGCAAGCAGGTTTTCCTCCATCATAGACTTGGAGGATTTCGTTAATTTCTTGCAGACTCAAACCAAGGGTTTGAGCGCGTTTAATAAAAGACAGACGCATAAGTATATCCGATGAAAACTGCCGGAAGCCTCCCTCTGTTCGCCCTGATGATTTAAGCAAACCTAGACTTTCATAATAGCGAATTGTTCTAATAGGAACTCCGCTTAAAGCTGTTACCTGACCAATCAACAGCGGTTTCTGATCTTGACTTAACACTGTCGCTTAGCTCCAATTAAAAATTAAAAATTAAAAAT
>CAZZYE010000341.1:0-3279 GCA_964658145.1 uncultured Stigonema sp. | reverse complement strand
TACATTTTTAATTCCCCCAAGGGGGTTGACTTTCCACTTTACTAGACTGATATCTTGCACCATTCTCCTCTTTCGTGTAGGGTGGGCAGTGCCCACCAACGCAAAAGTAAGCCCGATCGGTCAATGGTGGGCAGTGCCCACCCTACAAAAATAGCGTTATTGCAACTGGTGCAAGATGTGATTAGAGATTCTAATATACTTTTGTTTTCCTTATTTGGTTGGTTACTCAACCCAATTATTACGGGAGGAGAAGACCCTAGAATTCTTCCAAATAAATCTGTACTCCTCTAATTTTCGGGTGTAAGAAATATTGCACTGTTCCCTAAATATCAAAAAAAGAAGTGGCAAAGCCACTTCTTAAAAATTCCCAGGTAGAACCTGAAAATGAGTATAACGAGTATAAAAATTTTAAACCGTATACTTTTACACTAATTAACTTGATATGTTAGTCTTCATTGCCTTTGTGATGAACGCTGACGCTGATTGCAACGCATAAAAAGAGGTTGACTCTGTTTCGGGCAATCTGTGAAGACTGGATTATTGATGCTATTTGTTACTCCACCACCTCATTGACTGGGAATCTATCAATTAATTGCATAGCGCGATTGGCATTGCTTTGCAAAGATTGCGACAAATAGGGTACGTGAGGAATTTGCGATAATAAATCCAACGTCCGACGTAAAATTCGCACCACATCACCTTCATCCAGACTAGTACTTTCGCACAGTTCTATCCACTCCATCCCTAACGCCCATTGTTCTACCAGAGCAATTAACTCAAACTCCAACCACATAGGCAAAGTCACGTTATAGCGACGTTGCAACTGGAACATTGTGCGGCGAATTCCTCGCAAATTTGACAAGGCTTCTGCGACTTCATTACTGAGCTCGAAGCTAACCCTACTATCTGGACGCGGGGTTTCTGTCACCAAAGCTGCGATTGCTGCTGCCAAATGTTGCGGATCTAGGTTGTCAAGTTCACCACTGGCAAATGCTAAACCCAGCCACAGTTCATTTTCTCCCCGAATTGCTGCAGCGATTTTTCCTAGTCGTGTAGGAATTAAGCTTTCTAGACATTCAAAGCGCTGCAAAATTTCAATGAGATTAAGAAACTCTTGCCAGTGACGTTGGGACTGTTGCGCTACTTGTGCTTGTAATTGTTGGATTTCGGCTTCTAGTTCAGCGGCGCGGGTTCTGCGTTTGAAAACAGTAGACGAATTACCAGATTGACGCAGGGGGTGAGTGTCTATTTGCTCTTGCAGTGAAGTAACCAGACGGAGTTGTTCTGCTACTTCTGAGGGCAGATGCAGAAACTCTCCTGATGGGGGAATTTGTTGGGCGATCGCTGCTGAAACCTCATCACCATCACATGTCTGTCCAGATCTTATTGGCATCTCGGCAGGTGGTAGCAAGTCGGGAGGTACATCAACTCGCGGTAGTTCCCCATACAAATCCAGTACATCCTTAGTTGTCACCACATACCAGCGGTTATCTTGCCCCAAGCATACCAAGTAAGGAGCCTGACCAGGACAGGGCATTTTCCCTACTAGCATCGCTGTTACAGGTACTGTTATATTTTTTCCCTTAAGACTTAACAGCGTCCCCGACACTGCAAAAGTCAACATCATTGCCAATTCCTCTTGTCGGGATTCCAATGACTGCTCTTGCAGGGTTTTTAAAAGCTTTTGTTCTACCCGCACCCGTTGTCGCAATTTCTCATAACTCGCCAATTCTCTTTCATCAATGGTCGCAATTTGCGTCTGCAGTTGACCCAGTTGCGTCTGTAGTTGGGCAATCTGCTCGTACTGCGGTCGTAGGTGTAAGGTCGCTAAGTACTTCCCAAAGCTGCGTTCTATCAGTTCTCTGGCTTGCTCCAAAGTGTGGGTTTGCAGTAAGTTCAGCACCATGCCATAACCTGGCGTAAACTGGCTGACTAGGGGATCTGCTTTGGAGGTTGCCAAATACGCCGCTTCTTTCGCTCCTTCAAAAGGAGTTTGCAGGGTCACTACATGACCTCGTTCATCCATCCCTCGACGACCTGCCCTTCCCGCCATTTGCAGAAACTCGGAAGCGTTCAACAGACGGTGTCCGGTGTCGGTACGTTTGGAAAGGGTGGAAATTACCGTTGTCCGGGCGGGCATATTAATTCCCGCTGCTAGGGTTTCGGTGGCAAATACTACTTTGATTAGCCCCTGCTGAAATAGTTCTTCTACCAGCGCTTTCCATGCAGGCAAAATTCCGGCGTGGTGAGCAGCAATCCCTCGATACAAAGGTGCAATTTGTCCAGAACGCCCCGCTTCAGGATTGCGGGTTAAAAATTCGTCAATTTGCACCCGTAACTGGTATGCCTCGTCTGGATTTACCATCCACAAATCACCCACGTCTGCCACCGCTTTATCACATCCTCGGCGGCTGAAGATAAAGTAAATTGCAGGTAGCATGTCCCGTTCCTCTAGCTGGCTCAAAATATCAGTTAAGCCAGGTGCTTCGGGTCTACCACCTTTACCCTTATCTTTCTCACCCTTTTTACCTTTCTTCTTTAACAGGCGGTGGTTAATTTGAGTTTTTTCATCATTTAGTAGGGGAAACAGCCCTTTGGTATTGCCAAAGTGAAATTCTAAAGGAACTGGGCGATAATCGGAGTAGATTAAATCAGTCGGACCATGAACTTGATTTAACCAATCTGTGAGTTCATCGCTATTGGCAACCGTTGCGGAAAGGGCTACAAGTTGAACTTCACGAGGGCAATAGATAATTGATTCTTCCCAAACCGTTCCGCGTTGGCGGTCGTTCATGTAGTGGCACTCATCCAGCACCACTGCTTCAACGTCTACTAATGAAATGCCGACTTGCCCGATTGGTGTGCCATACAGCATATTACGGAAAATTTCTGTAGTCATCACCAAAATCGGCGCATCGCGATGGATACTGGCATCTCCTGTCAATAGTCCAACACGATCAAAGCCAAATTTTGCGCGGAAATCACGTAATTTCTGATTTGATAGCGCCTTCAGGGGAGTAGTGTAGAACACTCGTTTTCCTCGCGCCAGAGCGCGATAGATGGCGTATTCCCCGATTAATGTTTTACCCGAACCAGTCGGCGCACACACAACTACAGAGCTTCCGGCATTCAGGGAAGCGATCGCATCATTCTGGAATTGATCCAGTTTAAATGGAAATATCGAACTTGGGTTAACTTCTGGAGACAGCGCAGGATAATTCACTCAATCACAATTGCAACCAGACTTTTTACTATATTAACTACTCTTTTGTCAACTTT
>CAZZYE010000340.1:0-7605 GCA_964658145.1 uncultured Stigonema sp. | reverse complement strand
ATATTCGTTGTAAAAATTTGATATGGATGCCTTAGTTCAAGAACTTGACATCAAACTGCGCCAATGGCAACCTGATATCGTTGAACAGGTACGCCAGTGCCTTGCAGAAATCATTGAATTGACAGACCAAGATGCTCTAGATATTCTTCGCTCTAGAATAGTTGAACAGGAAGTATTGGATCTGATTGATGAACCCTTTACTGCCCCAATAATGTGGAATGTAGGTTAAAATGGTGCATAAGTTTTTGCAGTCGTAGTGTTAGTTTTCTGGTTTAAGGTTGTAGTCAGCAAGGTTATCAGTTTATTGGTACCCAATAAGCTTTTTTGATCAGATCCTGTCCTTCACCAGTTAATAGCAAATCTTTGAATGTTTCTCCTGCTGTCTCAGCCGCTCCACCATCCTGCTTAACAATTAAAAAGAGATGGCGGATAATTGGATAATCACCATTCTTAATTGCGTCAATATTAAGCTTGTTACGATTTTTTGGACAAACTTGAGGGAGTATTAGTGGACTTTGATAAGGGGCAACAAAAGTATTTTTGTTACTGTTAAAGATGGGCAATGACTTCACTTTACATTGAAGAACTACTTCAGGCGCTGAAGCAAAGTAAATGCCACCTTCATCTTGGGCTACTTTGTTTACAGCTTCACTAGTGTCCTTTACAAAGATATGTGCACCAAACTTATTTCCTTTCAAAACTTGCTTTTTAAAAGTTGTAGTGGTTCCACTGCTTTCTTGACGTAAGTATATAGTAATTTGTTGCTTTGGTCCACCAACTTGACTCCAGTTAGTAATTTTACCTGTAAAAATATCGTGGATATTTTCCATCTTTAGCCCTGGAATTTTGAGTTGGGGATTAACAACAATGGCAATTGCATCAATGGCTATGGGATAACTTTTCAGGTGATATCTGCTCTCATCATCTTCTTTTGTAAGAGAGCGCGAAGACTCTGCAAATAATATTTCTCCTCTTTTTAACATTTCTATTCCATGTCCTGAATCAGGTTGATTACCTCCAGGGTTCCTGGTGTTCAAATCAATATCAAATATTTGCTTAAGTCTTTGTTTTATGATGGGTCGAAACTCTGCCCAGCTTGTGCTACCACCGTCTAGCCAAACTATTGAATGAGGAACATTAGGAACATCGGCAAGACATTGAATATGTTTAGCACTTTTCTGGGTTGTGTTCTGTTGATTTGGAGTGGATTTATCTGGACAATGTACCTGTGTGTTGGTACGTGTATTTAATCCTATCTCAATACTTTGACTTTGTACATTTCGCCTTGGTAAAATAAGTCCAAGGCTAATACCAACCGCAATTAAACCTAGCATGCCACCTACTAACTTTACTTTACCAATCGCCAATATTGAATTTGGATTATTTTTTGGAGCAATCGGATTTATTTGGTCACTCTTGTGACAAAGTCCTTGCCAGGTTAGGGGATTTTCTAATGCTGATTGTCTTACACAAATGGTTGGTAACCACATAACCCCAGCATATTTCGAGTTAAAATGCTCTAAACGTTTTCGTGCTATTCTTACTGAAGTAAAAAGAGAATTATTATCAGTAAATTGTGCGAAAAATTCTTTCAAAAAATCAATAGCTACTGGATCTGGTACTGGTTCACGCATGACAATACTTCGAGGTAAATTCAATTGTGCCAGTTGGTATGCTAAACCAAGACCATCACAGGAATTGAAGATAGCTAGTTGCAATCCATTGTCTATAGATTCCTTCAATGCATTCTTGAAATCTTCAATACTCAAATCGTCTTCATTGTTAAGTTTAATCCAACCTATTTGCCCATTTACGTGAGAGCGACTGTGACCAGTAAAGATAAAAATGTGGTAGCCTTGTTTGTTCCAAAGAGCTTCATTTAATTCCTGATGAGTAGGCTGAATCAGAGGAATGACATCTGCCCCTTTTTTCCTCAACTCCTCGACTATCTTTATATCAGACGCAGTGTTAATTCCATCGCTTCTGCCCACAACTAGCAAAATTCTGATTTTTGAAGAAATTTTAGGTGGGATAATTTGATTGCCTTGACCTCTGACCCTTAAAAGAACTTCTGCTTTAGAATAGTAATCTTCAAATAGTTTCCACTCTTGCCAGGGAAGGTGGCTTAATTTGGTGTCCTGAACGTCTAGGAGTATGTGAATCTCTTTATCAGTATGATTTGAACTGTTTGCTATCGAAATTAAGTTATCTCGGATAGGTCGCCACCCGCTATACTCGGAGTCGAGCCATACATTCAGATACTCTTTTACAGCTTTGATTTTTTCAGAAACAGAGTAATGAGTTACTTTTTTTGGGGTAATACGATACTTTTCTTCTCAAGAGAAGCATGTGCGTACATCTTTTAAATCACGATAAGCTAACTGCCACTCTTCTAATGATGATTCAAGTTCTAGTGGTGGAGGCGGCAGAAAGCCATCGGTAGGTTCAAATGTTATGTTACTTGAAGTTAGAGTAGCATGAAATCTCTGTTCAGTACTTAACAGTCTAATGTTGACTATGGTCATTGTCGTCTCCTGTAAAGCTTGAGCTACTTATGCTAAAAACTCTTGAGTGAAGCTATTATCCCCCGAAGCTACTTTGACACTAAACCTTTCATTTGGTACGGCAGCGAAATCTAGCTGTAGCCAGTAATCAGCATTTCCAGCTTGAGCGTTCATGCAAGGGGTTCCTGATTCATCCAGCACAACAACCTGCAAATCTGATGGGAGATAAATGGAATCGTCAGTTGGATAAAGCCGTAGGTGAATATCGATTTCTTCAGTATCTGTAGGTATCAGTTGCATTACCAATGCTAAAGCTGGACTACACTGTTGCATACTCCAGCTAATCACTTTCGCCCGACTGACGCTGTTCTGCGCATCAGCCCTCAAAGCAGGAACAACCAACTCCACTGGTTGCCAATCTGACTCAAAAATACCCTCAAACCATAGGCGCAACTTCATCAATTGGCGCATAGCCCCTGCTTCTCGTTCAGTGATGTAATCGATGAGCACATCACGGGGCATCAGGTCTTTGACATTTATTTGCTCTGGCGGTTTGTTGGCATCGACAGCAGGGTAAAATCCCAGTAGTTGGACCTGGTCAAGGTATTCGCTAAACTGAACAGCTACATAACCAATCCGCTCTTTAGTCACCTCAGGAGACAGTGTAAAAGCTGTCTCTCCAGGCAGAACTGGGCAGCACTCCAATTTGCCAATGCCTGGTAGAACTAGATCCGCTACATCAAACAAAATCCTCATATAAGGATTCCAACTGTCACCTTGACTTAAGTCTGTCTCGACCTGTAGTCGTTTCAGGTAACGGTGAACCGCGTAGACAGCCAGTGTATTCAGGTAAATTCGTTGACTTTTATGGGGATTCGCTTGTTCAGTCGCAAATTGCCGAGCACTCTTGTGGGCAAGGCGACCAAGTGGAATGTTGTAAATTAATGTGTCTGTGCTGTTCATGATTCTTCTTCCAGTGAATCTCCTAACTTCCTGGCAATTATTGCTAGGAGAGGTTGACAGTGTCTTTTCCAATAGCTGTAGAAAGTTTGGTAAGGAATGTCAAATTTCTGGGCAATCTCAAGTAAGTTAGGCTGACCGTTTTTTTTGTAGTAAGACCCAGAAAACAACATTCTGACAACTTTCTGAGCATTGCAACTTGGGTATTTTGGCACGATGCAGTTTCGCAGTTTTCTTTCTGGATCTTGCTCAACATACTCCCAAACACGCTGGGCAATAATGCTAGAGCCAGGATCGGGAGGAGCAGTAGAGGTAATGTCTGACAAGATATCACCAAAAGTTTTGCTCCCCTCATGACTTAGAAGCTGATCTAGAGAAAGTGGTGGTTGTCTCCCACGGGAACACAACAAATCTTTGACTTTGAATTTCAAGCGCAATCTGTAATTAATCCATAATACTAAGCTGGTTGTAATTGACTCATGTCTTGGATGAAATTCGCTAATTCTATTCGCCACCTCAATTAAGGTATCGTCTAGCACTTCTGGATAGTCAGGATGAGAACATCTTGCTAACCCCGGTAGTTCCTGAATTTCATAAAGCAGTCGATCTAGGGCTTTCCGCAACTGTTTCGTTGCTTTTTCCCACGCAAAGCTCCCCTCTGTTTGTTGCGAGACCTCTTTCTTCAGAGTTTGTACTGTTGTTAACAACTCTTGGATCTGCTGCTCTTTCATGATCAGTTATCCTGATACTAAAGCTGATGCCTTCTTGGACGATGTCTGGTAAACCACCCTAGATAAATTCCGATAAATAGAAAAATGCTCTAAATATATATCGTGAGATTTCATAAAAATTATGAGCAGTTTAATCACTGAGAGCAGAATTTTTTGTAAACAGAGCCATATGGTTTAGACGGTGGTATTGCGATAGCGTAGCGGTAGCGCGGAAGGAGCGCGTCACCCGAAGGGCGGTAGGGTTTCCCTCCTTGCAAACTTCGGGGTTTCCCGCGCCCAGGCGACTGCACCAAGCTTTATGGCGAACCCGAAGGGCGTCGCTTCTCTACATTGTTTTTCGGAGATGTCTATTGTGTCTCGTTATGACCCAACTCCACCTCGCGCTTTAATTCTCTACATACCTGTGACGACGCAAAATCGAGGGAGTACTTACGAGGTTGAACTGCCTGTGTCTTTTCTGCACAGGGTTCTATTGCCAATGTGCAAGGTTTAGGCTCAATTCCTGCGGCAAGACTAGAGCGCAAATTGGGAGAGTTGTCAGATGAAACAATGCTTGAAATCAAGCAAGCAGTGATGCTTCAATCGACAACAGCCATTTAGCTGTTACTGCTTTAAGCTATAATTATGTACTCTTGATTCAATTGATGTTCTATGTCTCAACAGCAGCTTCTAGATCCTGAAGAAATTGCTATCCTCGACATCAGCGAACTGGAAATCGAGGATGACAAGCCAGTGGACAACTTCCAAAGTGAGAAGCAACAACGGCTGTTAGTGGAACCACTCTACAGTTCGCGGGTACTTGCACAGCCTTTCATCGCGGCGGCAAATGTGGGGCTGTTCTACTCGCGAAAGCTGGACCCAGTTGTACCAGATGCCTTTGTGAGCTTGAACGTGCAGATGCCTGCAGATTGGAGTCAAAAGCAGAATCGCAGTTACTTCGTGTGGGAGTTTGGCAAAACACCGGAAGTAGCGATTGAAATCGTTTCTAACCGCAAAGGCAAAGAATTAGGCGCTAAGAAAGATGATTATGCCCGCGTAGGTGTTGCATATTACGCAGTGTTTGACCCGCTCAAGCAGATCCAAGAACCAGAGCAAATGAACGGCTCACTACTGCGGGTATACGTGCTGACAGCCGGAAAGTATGTAGAGCTAAAAGAACCGAGCTGGCTAGAAACAGTAGGGCTAGGTTTAACATTATGGTCAGGCACGTTTGAAGACCAGCCAGGGCAATGGCTACGCTGGTGCGATCGCTCTTGTCAGGTGATTCCTACAGGGGCAGAGTCGAGTGCGCTGGAACGACAAAGATCTGCTCGACTGGCAGAACGGTTAAGAGAGATGGGCGTTGACCCAGACACAATTTGATTTCGCGGCTTTGTCGGAAACCTTGGAAAGGCTTATGCCTCTCGCGACTTCTTCAACATAGCAACAACACAGTCGGGGTGATTGGGCGCGTGTGCCTTATATCCCACATTCCGCACCCAAGGGTGTCACAATCGGTTATTACTGAAGTGAATGAATCAAAAAAGTATTAAAAAGTACATTGTAAAACCCTAAAAGGAGATTTTAGACAGTAAAAGCTACGCTCAGCCATTCTCAATAAGAAGCAATAAAGAATTCAAGCAACTTGAGACGTAATTAATAATCAAATCCTATATATATTTATTATGTAATCAACTCTAACTTATGCATCGAGCCAAACAAAGAGAAAAACACCATGACAATTCAGGACTATTAGTAAAATCAGATAGTCCATTTTAACATAAAAAATATTAAGAATTAATCAAAATTTAAGTCACACATTTGTAGTAACGGCGGCAATTTTCAGGAAGCAATGTAAGAATAAAATTTCTATCTGGATTCAAATTGGAAACCTCTGTGTCCTGATGATAAGTAACAAGATGAATGGATTGAAAACACTGAAATATCCAACGGAGAGTGGGATTGTTTATTGATTTACCCAATTGATTTTTTATGGTTGATTTTGAAGCAGATAAAGCTGCTCTGATTTGTCGTTGAGCAAGTCTGTAGACTAGTAAGCATAACCCCATAATCATTGCCAAAGCCTCTATTCTTTCTGGACTTTTAAGGAAAATACTATCTGCGAAAAATAGTGGGTCTTTCAAAAACCCAAATCCTCTTTCACATGATTGTTGTAATCTATTATTCCTGCGACTATACCTAAATGGTCTATGTTCTTAATTTCAATATCTTTGACGTTAACCATGACAACAAAGTACGCAAAACGGTATAAGTTTAAATTTTCACATTTTTCGTGACTATTTGTGCCAGAAATTTTATATTTAATCGAATTATAAAAAGGGGGAAGGGAGTGGCTGCCGATCGCCGCCTCTCCATATAATAATGATTATCATTTTTTTAAAGCAGTAAATTAAAATCTTATTACCCTGACCTCCAAATTAATAATAATAATTCTTATTTAGCTCTAGTAAACTCTCTTGAAAAATAGTTATTATGTACTAAATACATCCGTTTCGTCAGGGTGTGACAGTTGTGGGTGCGGAATGTGGGTTATATTTCAATAGACAACAGTTGCAAGCCCTTCTATTATTAAGTTTTGTGAAGGTGCTAGGCATTTTGAATCATCCACACAAAAAACCCGATGATCTGCTCTACAGGCTCAAGCAAGTAATTGGTCAAGTCAATTTCTACAGTCTGTCCTCTCAATCGGAGAAATCGCCACAAAATTCCAGTGGTAACACTGCCGTAAATCGTATTAATGGGGGTTCCTTTAATCTCATTAAATCTTTGAGATGCGATCATTTCAGCGACACATTGACCCATACCCGTTTTTAAATCAGAACGCTTGGCTTCAACAACCACAACTGCCGGGGCTTCAATTTCTAGAAGTTCAGGTGATCGGCTGATCAGAAAATCGCATACTCCATTCAGCCCAACACTTTCATCAACCGTAAAATCTTCGCCTGAAAATAGGCTGACTTTGTTCCCTAGTATACGCCTTACTTCTAGGAGTATGGGGTAGATGATGCCTTCTGAGAGTGCCTTCTCGCTACCAGTTGCACTCGCTAGAGGTACGCTCTCCGGCAGGAATTCTATAAGCATGGTGGAAGGGGTTATCGGTTCGATTTCGCTTAGGAAGCGATCGCCCTCAATGGTATTGATGCCGAATGCTTCTTTAACTTTGCCGATTGTGGTGAATTGGCTGTATGGCACTTAGGCGCTTTTATTTGGGAGACTAGTATTAGCTTACAGGGTTTTTGGGCAAGCGATCGCCTATGGTGCTGTTGCTATTACGATTCTGACAGCGCTGTATCCGGCTGATTGGGCTGGTTTTGAACCAGACTCAAATCAATCAGAAAACGTCATTCCTGTTAGTAACGTTATCGCTCGTTACCAGCACAACTAGTAGTTTGTCTGATAATAGGAATGAG
>CAZZYE010000339.1:0-7646 GCA_964658145.1 uncultured Stigonema sp. | reverse complement strand
CTAACAACTAACCACTAACAAATTTAAATGTCGCCGTGAATTTCTTCCACAACGCCATCACGTAGCACGATTTCGACCTGCATTTTGCTAATCAGGTTATCACCCCGTTCTACCCGAAAAAAGCCTTCCATCTGGAATTGGTTGACTTGCTGATCCAACTCTAGAAACTGCACTTGTTGGAGATTTTGCAGACTTTGGTTTTTCTGCTCTAGCAGTTCACTTTTCTTTTGATTTACTTGGACTTGGATATTGTCAATTTGTTGCAGGGTCTGAGGACCGGGGGGTTGCAGACTCTGCTTTTGAATTTCTGCGACCGCCCGCTGTCCTTGGATGTCCAGTTGTTGCAACTGCTGGTCAAGTTGATTGATCTGAGCTTGTAGTTGCTGCTGCACTTCCTCTTTCCAAAGGCTAGTGACGATGGCTTTGACGTTAACAACACGTTTTAAGAGCAGTTGAGGTTTAGAGACATCCATAAAAGGTTTTAAGTTCACAAAGTTTGCAGTTGAGACGATCAGGAAAACATCCCGTTAATAATATCGCGATAGCGTTCCATCACGACGTGTCGCCTAATTTTCAGCGTTTGTGTCATCATGCCATTTTCAATTGAAAATGGTGACACAATTAGCTTGAACGGACCAATGCGGTCATCTTGTCGATAGCCGGGACGGTCTTGCACTTCCCGATTCAATTCTTGCCGAAATAGATCCTGGATAATTTTACTCTCTAGGTCTACTTCTGTCTTGAGTGTTGAGTCGTGGCTTTGTTCCTGAGAAGCTTCGTCTGGTAGACGTAGATGCAGATTTTGAGTTTGAACCCATTTTTGTAGGGCTTCCAAGTTGGGGACAATCAAAGCACCGAGACTGCGCTGGTCTTGCCCAACGAGCATAATTTGATCGATGTAAGGCGATCGCAAACACGCATTTTCAATTGGTTGCGGTTCGATATTTTCCCCATTGGTTAATACAATCGTATCCTTTTGTCGTCCGGTCAATACCAAGTCGTTTTGCGGTGTTACCCAACCTAAATCCCCGCTATCAAACCAACCTTCGGCGTCAATTGCTTTCGCTGTAGCTTCGGGATTTTGGTAGTAACCTTGCATAATTTGCGGTCCCCGCAGCAGAACCAAACCACGCTCCCCTGGTGACAAGGTTTTACGAGTTTCAGGATCTACTATTTTAGTTTCTGTACCCGGGATTGGTTGTCCGGCAGAACCACGAAAATTGCGCCAAGGACGCCGCGCATGGGTGATAGGACTCGTTTCTGTCAAGCCATAGCCTTGCAAAATCTCCACACTAATAATCTCAAAAAAGTCATCTATATGTTTGGCAAGCGCACCACCGCCGCTAATCACTTGCTTAATTCTTCCCCCCGTTGCTTCCCTGACCTTGCTATAAACCAGTCTTTCTCCCAGGGCATGGAGAGGAAACAAAGCAGATGCTTGTATACTAGCTGCTAATCGCTCAACCATCGAGGGATTGATATTTTCTAAACTCAATCCCTGAACAATTCGCCGCGCTTTAATGTATTTCTCACTCATTCCAAGTAAGTAGTTAACCAGGCGTTGCTTGTTTGCTGGTTGTTCGCGGAACTGTTTTATACTTCCTTCATAAATTGATTCCCACAAACGTGGCACACCCACCATGTAATGGGGTTTAAGTTCTTTCAAATCCCGCTTTATAGACCGCAAGTTAGTGTAATATTGGGTACAGCCTTGAGAAAGTAAGAAATACTCACAACTACGTTCGTAGGCGTGCCAGCTAGGGAGAATGCTGAGGGCTATATCTCCTACTTGCGGTTGCACTACTGCGCCAAGCGTAGTCACCTGATGCATCAAGTTGCCGTGAGAAAGCATTACACCCTTAGGTTTTCCCGTAGTGCCAGAAGTATACATTAGGGTTGCCAGTGTGTCACGGTGAGGCGAAACTGACTGTAAAGTGTGGTTTGCCCCTATTTCCATTAACTGGGGCAAGTTGACTATCTTCAGGGTTTCATCTGTCTGTGGTACTTCTTCTGAAAGCAATATTACCAGTTGAATTGGCAGATCCTTAATACCCTCCTGCAGTTTCTTGAGTGTTTTTAAATTTTCTACTACTAGCGCTGTGCTGCCACTATTTGCCAAAATAAACAGTAGTTCTTCCCGTTCCGCTTGGGAACTCCGCACTGCATCAACTGCCTCAGCAGTCATTATGCCTTGATCGGCAATCATCCAACGAGGAGAGTTGTCAGAAATCAGGGAGACGCGATCGCCTGCTTTCACCCCCGACGCCTGCAACCCGGCAGCAAATTGCTGGATTTGCTGAGCTAGCTGGTTATAAGTAATCACAATTTCTGGTTTAGCGTGGGGGTCATGCAGGGCGATCGTATCACCAAATCGCTTTGCTACCAAAGGCCAAATTGAGGAGAGCGACTCTACATTTGAGTAATCTGCCAAACACTTTAATTTCTGGCGTTCTCGCTCGTCCATGTTAGCTAATAAAGAAGTTTCCCCAGATGTTTTCGACATAACACGTAGCCCAAATCGTGAATGAATTGTTTTCTCAGCATATTCCGCTCTCTAGCTAAAATAGCTGACTTTAAATGACACAATTTCTTCTGTCTATAGTAATGTCGAAACTTTCATCTAGATATTTACAAAACTTTATGATATAGTTAGCTTATATAAGTCAAAAGCAATGCAATATTTTGCTTTTAGCTTGTTGTCTGACTTGTGCTGACAACTAAAAACAGTCAGCACCTATTTTACAAAGGAAGTGATTACCTGTGACTTTGGTGACCGCGCTACTCTTAACACTAATCAACATTGTTGCCTGCCTTGCGTTCCCCAGGCTTCTATCTATCATTCTTGCTCCTAAAACCAAACGTACTGAAGCATCACATACAAATTCAACAGTACAAAAGGTTTATGCAATTACCAGTTTTCCTTATTGTACGTCTTACACACTAACTGGAGGAGCATTGTGTAAATTCAGTCCTAATTTCTGTGGAGAGTGTTACCCGAATTGATCTTATACCTAACGGTATAAATTTATCTGTACCTTATACAAATTAGTAATTAACTCTTCAGAATGGATGAATTCTCATTGCGTGAAATCTATAAGGTACAGATAAATAAATTGAGTTTTATTGTCTTTGGATTAGTTTTTTAAATTATACCGACATATATCTGAAATTTGTATATTTTTAACTTTGGTGTAATCTAAAAGGAGGACAGATGCACCCCGTCCATATTATATTCCAAGTGAAAGCGCAAGTTAGCGAACACCCATGAACCCAGCCTGCTCAATCGCCTTTTGCCCCTGGTCGGTAAGTAAAAGTTTGGCATAGGCTTCCCCTGCCTGCTGTTCTCGGCCTTTGTTCTGCTTAATAATGACAAACAAGCTAGTGGTAATTGGATAAGTGCCATTCTTAATTGCTTCAGTGTTGATATGATTGCGCTGACCTGGGCACTGATCGGGCGGCACTAAGGGTTGGCGGTAGGGGGGAATGAGTTGAGTGGGAGTGCGACCCAGCGGCAAAGATTTCACACTACATTGAGGTACTACTGCAGGTGCAGAAGCGTAATACAAACCGCCAGGGGTTTGGTTGACTTGGTGCAGCGCCTCTGTGCTAGAGTAGACATAGTGTACATTGGAGCTAAGCGCTTGCCCGTTCAAGTATTTGTTAGCAGAGAATATGACTGTGCCTGCTTCCTCAGGGCGCTGTGAGAAAGGGGTGATGGGTAGGTTTGGTCCACCCAAGAGTTTCCAGTTAGTAATCTGCCCCAGATAAATCTGCTGCAACTGGTCAATAGTTAAGCCCGACACATTAAGTGATGGGTTGACGACCACCGCTATCCCATCAATGCCAACCTGACGTTGCGCAAGTGTGAAGCCTCTGTCCTTGGCTATGGCGTATTCTTCACTAGTGAGGGGACGGTCAGACTGAGCGAAGTCCAATTGCCCGTCAAGCACCATGCGAATACCTTCGGTAGAACTAGGGCTGCTGTTAGTGGGGCTTAGGTAGTTTAACTGTAGTTCAGGACGAGCGCCCTGAATCTGAGAATCTACCAATTGCCGGATAGGTGCCCAAGCTGTACTGCCACCGTAGTTGAATGAGCCAGTTGGAACCTGAGCAACTGTCCCAAAGGTTGACGCGACAATTTTTGCAGGAGCTGAACTTTGGACAGAGGGAGAGTCAGCGCCACTGCGAGCCCATATGCGCGGTCTGACTAACAACCAGAACACTCCGCCAATAACCAGAAGTGTCAGCACTTTGCCAAGAATCAGACCTCTAACAAAGACTCCCATTTGGGCGTTAATTAAGGGTTTTCTTTTTCTTTCGAGTTTTTCCTTTGTATTGGTCATAATTAATTGCAATTTTATTGCACAGATTTTAGAAGTGGCTACAGAGCAGACGCATCTATACTAGGGTAGATAAAATGATGATATTGCGATAAAAATTTTTTATTGTTTATTAAGGCTTTGGTGAGACTTTTAGAGTGGTCGTATCAGTTTGAGTTGAGGAATTTTGGTCTGGTGATTTCGGAGGTTCGTTCAAGACCAATATTCTTGGATTAAGAAATACATAGATTAAAACTATCACCATTAAACTAGTGGTAGCGCCAAGGCCAATCCCCAGCAGCAAAATAGGCTTTCTCTGAAGTAGCAAAGAATAATCTAAAGCGCTGTTGTTATTGGCATTCTGTTGTCGAGGTTGGACTGATGCCAAGGTTTCGGGTATCCTCTGTTGTTCGTTGACCGGGATTATAGGTAGCAAAGAATGATCGGGCGCTGCTTGCGGCTGTAGTGTCGCTTCTAGTAGTTGTTGCTCTTGGATTTGCTGCGGCGGTGTAACGTACCCAGAGATAGTTGGAGGCATTTGCGCTGACGATGCCAATTGCTGCACCACTTGTAATGTTTCTCCTGCTGACTGGTAACGCTGCCGAAAATCATAGCGGGTCATTTTGTCTAAAATCTCTGCCAGTCTGGGGCTTACCTGTACCAAATTACGCCAGATAATTTCAGATGTCTTTTGATCTTTTTGCAGTTGTTCTGACTTTAACCCTGTCAAGGCTTGAATCCCAATCATACCCACGGCATAAATATCGCTGCTGAGCCTTGGACTACCTGAAGCCTGTTCGCTGGGCATATAGCCAGGGGTGCCGATGATTACGGTAATGCATGTCTTTCCTTGAGTATTTACCACACCAGTCCCAATCTGCTTAATTGCCCCAAAGTCAATCAAAACAATTTTGCCATCACTCTGGCGTCTAATTAAATTGGAGGGTTTGATATCACGGTGAATGACGTTATTCTCATGGACGAAGGCTAATACTTGTAGAATCTCCTGCAATAGGTTAATAACATAAGCCTCACTCAACCGCTTTTTGGGAATTAGTTCTTCGCTCAAAGGATGACCTTGAATTAATTGCTGAACTAAATAGAATTTGCGATTTTCTTGAAAGTGAGCTAGCAGGTGGGGAATTTGGTCGTGGATTCCTAAGCGATGCAAAAGTTGTGCTTCCGAGTCGAATAAGCGTTTGGCTACTTTTAAAGTATTAGGGTCAGTTGCCATGGGCTTGAGTTGCTTGAGGACACACTTTGTGTTGAAAAGTTTGATGTCTAAAGCAATGTAGGTTTGACCAAAGCTACCTGCACCTAAAGTTTCGATGATTCTATAACGTCGGTCTAGTAACTGACCAAACATAAGAGAGAACACTCACATGCAAAAGTAAACTACCCTCACTAAGAGCCTATGTAAAAAGTCGCGGTAAGTTGATCATTTTTAAACGTAGGTGGCGAAATACTCGCCCCAGAGCTACACTAACGTCGGTTGAGAGCCAACATCGGGCGATGTACACTTGAAGGTCATCTGTTTGTGGCTTAGGCAATGTCGCGCAGGGTAAATTGTCGTAGACAACTGGTTCTAAACCAGCCCGATGCAAAGCAAGTGCGGTTGCAGCCCCGCCAATTCCACCGCCGACAATGATGATCTTCTTAGCTGTTTGCATCTTTGAGAGTCCCAACTGCTGTAACCGACAGACTTGTCATTTGGTTAATACTTATCAGAACAGATTTTCGGCTTGATTGTCAACTGACTTTTTAGTCGATAAAGCGGATTGAGGATACTCAATAATGCTGATAATTGACTTGGCTTTTAGGCGATCGCCGCCTCTACGCTGCTGCCCGGATTAACGAGAGATGCTTTCAGGCATCCGGGTAAATAAAATCTCTTTCACAGTCGGCTCTAGGGGAACGATCAGGCTAGTAACATTGCCTTTGGTATCAGTTAAGAAAGATATAAGTTCTGGTCGATCAACCAACTCATATTTGAATTCAAAAATGTCATAGTGGTAGTGTTCTAATTCATAAATATTTGAATTCTGAGTTGCTGTTAAATGATTATCATGAATTTCAATTGATAAGATTCCGTATGCGGGATGCTCAAAATAACCTGTGTAATCTTCTAGAGGATGAGAAGGGTGGGTTCCAGTTTTACGGGCTGATTCGATTTGCAATGAGGCTTTTGCACTAGCTTCTTTTGCTTGAGCATATTTTTCCTTCATTCGTTCATTCCAAGGAACTTCGTCTAGACCGAGCAGGCGATCGCATACATAATAAGTCACAGTATGTATGACCGAATAATTCGTAATTCGTAATTAATTAATTAAGGGTCTTGCCCCTAGACTGCCCCGCAACGCGAGGCAGCGCTGACGCTCCTTCGTCGCTACCGCTTCGCTAACGCGATTTATTTATGAAAAATAAAAAAAGCAACTTTTTATTTAGGTTCCCCTGCATTTATGCATGGGGTAATTACGAATTACGAGCAGGGAGATAGCGACTTGACTACTGTCACAATAGGTGTGTTATGACATATATAAAAGTAATGTCATAAACAAAAAAATATGGAGATAAACTCGATTTCTACTAAGGTACAAGATGGTGGCAGGATTGTTATCCCTGCCGAGTACCGACGAGCACTCGGACTGAATGTGGGTGACGATGTGGTACTCTCGCTTGAAGCAGAAGAGATCCGTATCCTTTCCCGGAAGGAAGCCCTGCGACGAGCAAAAGCACTCGTCAGACGCTACGTCCCCGAAGGAACCCTACTTTCGGACGAACTTCTTGCCGAACGACGGCGTGAGGCTGCGGATGACTAAGTATGTCCTCGATGCATCGGCACTCCTTGCATTCCTGGCGGGAGAGCCTGGGGGTGACGTCGTGGAAGAGGCGCTGCCCTCGGCGCTCGTAAGTACCATCAACATGAGCGAGGTAATCGCAAAACTTATCGAACGCAGGATGTCGGAAGACGAGGTGCGAGAAGTCCTACGGTATCTCGATTGCGAGGTCGTCGATTTCACCCTCGAACGTGCGTGGCGTACAGCACGGCTTCGTCCCCTCACCCGTCATCAAGGACTTTCACTCGGAGACAGAGCTTGTCTAGCGCTTGCCATCGAGCATGACCTTCCGGTCATGACCACCGACCGAGTATGGGGTGAAATCGACGTTGGGATCGTGGTGAACGTCTTGCGGTAACCCCATTTTTGTAACTGGGTAAGGGGAATCTAATAACCGATATGTCCAAACAACGTTGCACTGCAACGTCTCTTATATAACGGAATTCGGTCGTTTCATCTCGTAGAATTGACCACATGGTAAGGGCGGGGT
>CAZZYE010000338.1:0-7657 GCA_964658145.1 uncultured Stigonema sp. | reverse complement strand
GGATACAAACCCACTTCAAAAAAGATGTCCGATCGTTCTGGCGCTTTTCGCGCTTATATACTGCGTCCTTTTTTTTCAATCCCACGGCGTCCATCCGTGGAATGCACTGTTAAGAGTTCCCTGTTCCCTGTTAAGAGTTCCCTCTGATTTTTATTTTGTTTCTAGGTTTGGTTGACGATGCACACTTGGCACTGGCGTACTTGGGAAGAACTTCCCTACCTGACTTGTAGTCTACTGGAACCTTGGACTCACGGCTTTTTTACCCAGCAGTTTTGGCCTCGAACGCCATTGGAACTCACAAAGGTAATGCATCCAGAGGCTTCAGCTTATCGCTTAAAACAGGTACATGGCAATGCCGTCTTCACTCCACAAGAAATTGCAACAGGTACGGATGGTGAGGATCTTGTAGAGGGAGATGGGTTAGTGAGCGAGCAACCTTTACAAGCAGTTTGGGTAGCTACGGCTGATTGTACACCTGTACTAATTGCTTGTCAGAAGACGGGACAGGTAGCAGCTGTGCATGCGGGTTGGCGTGGGACTGCGAGTAAGATTGTGCCGCAAGCGATCGCGAGGATGCAAGACCAAGGCAGCAAACTTGAAGATTTGCGAATTGCAATGGGACCGGCGATCGCGGGTGAGGTTTACCAAGTCTCTGAGCAGGTAGCCGCAGAAGTCGGTAGCACCATTCTACCACACAGTGAAGAAAAAGCAATTGTGGATGCATTACACGAGCTACCAAATTCCCCCTTACTGCCAGATCCACAACCAGGACGGGTACGGTTGGATGTGCGGCGCGTGAATGCCTTACAAATGGAAATTTTGGGAATTAGTTCCGAACAGATTGCTTATGCCCCTTATTGTACTTACCAAACTCCGGAGCATTTCTTTTCTTATCGTCGGGAAAAACAGAAAAAAGTGCAGTGGTCAGGGATTGTCAGCAAATAGATTCATACCCATTGTTGATTTTTCCAAGCCTAACCACTCGCATAAAGACTGTTCAAGCTGTTGTGCATCCTCTGAAGTGAGGCATCGCACTAACTTAATTATCAGACTTTGGTGAACAGTATAGACACCACGTTTTACAGCAGTTGGGACGTTCAGCCCTGCTGTTGCCCAATCTGTTAACAAAAATCCCGATAGCAGTGTAGAAGTTTTACTAGTCAACGGGACAATCAAGTAATCTTGGGATGGGTGTGGTGCATTAACGACAACGGCTGGACGTACTTTAGTTGCTGACAAATCAGAGAAGGGATACCGTACTAAAATGACATCATTTTTGGAGTAACTCGGCATAGATGTCGTCCCCGGTATTATCCCAAACTTCTGCTAGTGACTCTCCCGATCTAGTTCGACTTGAATTTGGTGCGAACCCAATCTATACGTCCAATGACTTGTTCGGCTTTCCGTTGCAAAGTAAAATTTTCGTTTTTGACTTTGTGCCTTCAAAGTTCTCAATTTTTCTCACACAACTCCAAATATTTATTCTCGGTTACATAAAAAAGGGAACAGGGAACTCTTAACAGGGAACAGGAAAAGAAAAAAAATGCGCGTTGTGGGTTTACAGCAATTTTCAGGTAATCAGACCACAGTCGTAGGGGCGAACGGCCGTTCGCCCTTACAAACGGTGTGGTTCATTTAGGTGAAAATTGCTGTAAAGTTGGCACCAATTGCAGAACTGACACTCTTATTTGAGCGCATTAACAACCTGTTAGCGATTACGATCGCGTGCGAAAGTTCAGTAAGATGCGCTTGCAACATAATTACAACTTTGTAGACAGTGTTTATAGCGTAAAGTTTAAGCTATATAAGCATTTTGGCGATTTATGCGTTTTTTAGTATATATAATTGTGCAAACCGACATCGGTTAAGGAAAAATAGAGGGTTATATAGAGGCTATTTTGTTCTCGTGTTTCATCCGCGAACAAAGGAGGGATAAAACAACTTAGCAGAGATACCTCGTTTTCTTGCTGAAAATCAGGTCAATTGTATATAATAGATCTCTCCGAAAAAGAATGTAGAGACGCAACGCCCTTCGGGTGACGCTCGTTCCGACGCTCCTTGTACCGGAAGATCGCAACGCTTACGCTACCGCTTCGAAGATCGCCAGTTGCCTCTGTCGGGAAACCCTCCTGCAGCACTGGACTCACCAGTCGCCTCTGTCGGGAACCACTCGTGTCGGCGCTTACGCTCAAATTTCGCGTCTCTACAAGGATTTCAGGTAACGCATAATTAGTTTCCGGAGATGTCTAATAAATGGGGAGCAACAGCGTCTCAAAACTCCTGTCCAACATTCCCCATTGCCAAAATTTCCCTATTCCTGTACAGACGTTCCGGCGGAACGTCTGTACAGGAATAGGGAATGGGGTTTTATCTCATCTGTCTCATCTGCCGACTCCTGTAAGGGCGGGGTAACCCCGCCCCTACGTTGCAAATTCGCCTCATTGACAGCGCCAACTCCACACCGCCTGCACCTCCTCCTACAATCGCAAATGTAGAGACGTGACCGCTCGCCTCTCTACACAATTGATATCAGTGTTTTAAGAGTTGCGATACTGGCAAGCGCGGGAATTGCGTGTTCTGCTGCACCTGGTACTGATATCATGGTTGGAGTGCTGCCAATATCTATCGACAACACATCGAAAGCTACCGCAGGACGGTTAGCACAAAGAACGAGGTTGTTTTCCAGATCCAGACCAACGACTCGGTCAATATACAACTGTGCTTGAGCAAAGTTCGCCAAGCGTTGCAAGTCGATATGGCATTCATCATAACTGTAAAATCCGGCAATGTGCCCTGGTAGCATTCCAGAGTAGGGTGTATCTGAGTTTTCAGTAATCAAAGTCAAACGGACTCCAGGTAGAGGTTTCATGCCAAACATTCTGAGGACAATGGCATGGCTGTGACCACCACCAATCAGCACGCTAGTCTTGAAAAATTGCCTGTAAATCTTGCTGCATCTACGGGCGCGTCTTTAACAAAACTTTTCTGGGCTGACGATATGAAAATACCAACAAATTATATACAATCTGGTGGTTGACTAACAGCAGCATTAATTCAGTCTTTTGATAGCTATCGAATTTTTGAGACACATGGTACACTCTTTATTCCCAATAATCTACGTAATAATTCTGTGTTGTGAGAGATACTACTATTATGTCTGCTAAGAAGACAGACGTACTTAAAAGTTGGTTGATAGCAATAACAATTTTATTCACTCTGTCACCGACGATAATTTTCTTAGCATTTTCTAAAAGTGAGGGATTGTCAAATCAGCAAAAAATAGAAAGTAGAACTCAAACATTAACAACGACTGCAACACTTTTCTTAGGATTGGCAGTCATGATTAATGCTTACTATGCAGCCAAGCGATCGGAAGATTTGCGCTGGGGAGCGATCACTACTGAGACTCGCCTTGAAATTGACATGAAAAATGTACAGTTAGCCCAAGAACGGCTGATTGCAGAACGCTTTATGACTGCAATTACACAGCTTGGGCATGAGAGTGTGGCAACGCGGACAGGCGCAATTTATGCGTTAGAACGAGTTGCCCACGATTCTCCCAAGGAATACTGGACAATCATGGAAATCCTCACGGCTTTTGTGCGGGAAAATACTGCAAGTAACTTTCAACAAGAAGACACCTCCCTCGATCACCCCAAAACGGAAACGCAAATACCTAAGCTGAGGTTTGTTAAGGAACAACTAGAGGAAACAAAAATTCGCACTGATATTCAAGCTGCCCTGACTGTGATCGTTCGTCGTAATGTAGATAAAGACCCGAAAGATCACAAAATTGATTTAAGGAATACTGACATTAGGGGAGCAGATTTGCATAAAGCAAACCTGCAACGGGCAGACCTCAGGAAAGCCGACCTTTGTGGAGCAGACCTACAGTCAGCCAACCTTTATGAAGCAGACCTAGATTACGCTAACCTCTGTGGGTCCATCCTCTGTGAAGCCAACTTGCAATCATGCAATTTGCATGCAGCCAACCTCTCTAGGGCAAACTTGAATCGAACGTTGCTCTCTAAGGCAAATTTATCTGCAGCCAACCTAGGAGGCGCAAGTCTCCGTGCAGCTAACCTCTCTGAGGCAAACCTCTATAAAGCCAACTTACAGGGTGCAAATCTGAAAGGGGCAAACCTTTCAGGAGCAAAGCTGTTTCTTGCCAATTTACAAGGTGCAAAGCTTAGTAAAGCTAATTTGCAGTTTGCAGGTCTGATTGGTGCGAATTTACAACAAGCAAACCTGAATGGAGCAAACGTGCAACATGCAAATTTGAATGCTGCCAAACTACAATACACAGAGGTCTTTTTTGCCAATTTCTCTGATGCCAGTTTGCGGGGATCTGACCTTTGTGGAGCAAATCTGCTCGCAACCAACTTCCAAAGAGCAATCCTTCAGGAAGCTAACCTTTGTGGGGCAAATCTCATGGCAGCTAATCTTCAGGGAGCAAACCTCTGTGATGTCAAACTAGAAGGGGCAATCCTTACAGGAGTTAAAAACTTGGATTACCAGCAGATTACAATGGCACTGGGCGATCGCACAACTCGTATGCCGGATAATGTCAAAGCACCAACACATTGGATGCAAATCAGTTAACTGACGTACATTAAAAGCTGCGGTCAGTTGTCATATATTTAATTTGCATGTCATATGCAAACAGGGTGCTTCTTTCCATCTAATTATACCTAAGATTATTGAATTTTCAAGTGTCTACCAGACGATAGTTCCTGCTACCTCTTTTAAAATGAAACGAGATTCTCACTTTGCACATTTTAGTAATTAAGATTAATATAAAATTTTATACATTAAATTCTTTATTGTTGAACAGGATAAGGGACAAATCAAATCCACCTCAAATCCAGGAAAGAGAACAGAATTCACGATCAAGTTGTTCCTGCTCGTATAAGAGTATTGAGCCAAAAATTATACAGTGCAAGCAATTGAGTTTGTAGGTATTCATGCGCTAAGAAAAACCTTATCAAACTTATCCATTAACGGCTAAATAGATAGGAGAACCAACAGCGCTAGTTTTTAAGCTGATCTCAGGTGGTTAAAATCCCTCCCTTTTCACTATGACCAAGCTGGGTGAGATAGTATTGAAGCAATAACTCGCACCCCACGCAGTTGGTTAGAGAGGGGTAAGTGACCTCTAGGGGCGCTTAAATCCCAAGTAAATTCTTTGGGATACCGCGTCCAGTTATTGCCACTTTTCCAGCCGATTTTCGACCAGAGATTGTCCCAGTTTTTCCCCAACCCTAGCCAGATTTCTCGTTGTACCGAAAAGCCAAATTTCCCCTCGGAATGAACTAACCAAAGATTGTTAATGGTTTGTAAATCCGCTTGAGGGAAATTTTCTGCCTCAGTGAAATACAGCCATTTTCTTTGCACAGCCGTTGGTCCTGCGACTTCACACATTTTTTGCAAAGTTATGCGATCGGCTGCTTGAAAGTTTTGGACAGCAAGCAGCTGTTGCAGAGGAATGTAATCAATACTGCACTCTGATTTTAGAGTCACAATGCCCACAGGGAAATAGGTTTGCAAAAATTCTTTTACTTTGGGCGAATCAGATTTATAGAGAACTTGGTAGGCTTTGCCATCAACCCAAGTTGCTGGATTTTCACGACGTTCAAATAAAAACTCCATCAGGACATCTAATCCCCCATCCCCCAAGTTAGCTAGCTGCGGGATCACCTGCTGTTGGACGCCAATAGACCCAGCGATTAACGGTTGGCGGAGTGCGTCGATGTCACTTGCAATGTCTGGTAAAATCAGTGGGTCTGTCATGCCATTACTCTCGTAGAAAGCGGTCAGTGGATAGCGAACAGTAGTTTACAGGAAATCGCAAATAAAGCCTACTGCTATTTTAAGCTTGTATAAACGTGTCAAAGAAAACGGCGAGGAATCCCACTCCTTGTAGAGGTGTCTGGAGAGGAATTTTACGCCGACCCCGATGTTTTGATAAGATAGCGAAAGTTTCACGCTAATTCCCAAACGAGGACACAAGCAGGGTCGGGGAACACTTTGCGGCTGATAGTAACGAAAACAAGACACTAGCCTTACACCTCAGGATTTTTCATCTCCGGGCTTGAAGCCTGGGGCTATACATGGTATTGCGGCGTAGCCATCAGGAGTTTGTGATGTACGACAAGATTTCCCCGCCAACAAGCGGAGCAAAAATTACCTTTAAAAACAGTGAACCGATTGTTCCCGATCATCCAATTATCCCCTTTATTCGTGGTGACGGCACGGGGATCGATATTTGGCCTGCTACCCAAAAAGTGCTAGATGCTGCGGTTGAGGTGGCATATAAGGGTAAGCGGAAAATTAGCTGGCTGAAAGTTTACGCTGGTGATGAAGCTTGCGATTTATACGGCACATATCAGTATTTACCTCAAGACACTTTGACGGCGATTAAAGAATATGGTGTCGCAATTAAAGGACCACTGACTACTCCGATTGGCGGCGGCATTCGTTCCCTCAATGTAGCACTGCGGCAAATTTTTAACCTGTACGCCTGCGTACGTCCTTGCCGCTATTACGCAGGCACACCTTCACCTCACAAAAATCCCGAAAAACTGGATGTCATTGTCTACCGGGAAAATACAGAAGATATTTATTTGGGAATTGAATGGCGGGAAGGTAGCGAAATAGGCGATCGCTTGATTTCCATCCTCAATAACGAACTCATTCCCGCCACGCCAGAACATGGCTTAAAGCAAATTCCTCTGGATTCTGGTATTGGCATTAAACCGATTAGCAAAACCGCTTCCCAGCGCTTGGTACGGCGTGCCATGAAACACGCCTTGCAACTACCCAAAAACAAGCAAATGGTAACTTTGGTACACAAAGGAAATATCATGAAGTACACTGAAGGCGCTTTCCGTGATTGGGGTTACGAACTGGCAACATCAGAATTTCGGCACGAGTGTATTACGGAAAGGGAATCTTGGATTTTGAGTAATCAGGAGAATAACCCTAATATCACCTCGTCAGAAAATGCCCAGATGATTGACCCTGGGTTTAACTCTTTGACTGTAGAAAAACAAAGTCAGATTGTTCAGGAAGTTGAAACAGTTCTTAACTCAATTTGGTCAACCCATGGTAATGGAAAGTGGAAAGACTTGGTGATGGTCAATGACCGGATTGCCGACAGTATTTTCCAACAAATCCAGACTAGACCGGATGAGTATTCTATTTTGGCGACGATGAATTTGAATGGAGATTATTTGTCGGATGCAGCAGCGGCAATTGTTGGTGGACTGGGAATGGGACCTGGGGCAAACATTGGTGATGAATGTGCTATTTTTGAAGCTACTCACGGCACAGCACCTAAACACGCAGGGTTGGATCGAATTAATCCCGGTTCAGTGATTTTATCGGGTGTGATGATGCTGGAGTATCTCGGTTGGCAAGAAGCAGCAGATTTGATTGAGAAGGGTTTGGGAGATGCGATCGCCAACCGTCAAGTTACCTACGATTTAGCACGTTTGATGGAACCCCCAGTCGAACCCTTGAAGTGTTCTGAATTTGCTGAGGCGATTATTAAGCAGTTTAGTAATTCGTAATTCGTGAGACAGCGCGCATGAGGAGGGTTTCCCTCCGTAGGCGACTGCGTTAGCGAAGCGGTAGCGAGGAACGAGCGTCACCCGAA
>CAZZYE010000337.1:0-7670 GCA_964658145.1 uncultured Stigonema sp. | reverse complement strand
TATATATTGGAAGTATTTAATGCTGCGGGTGATTCCATAGCAGTTCTCTCTGTTCCCATGTCAGTGGTAGAGAAAATGCCTACTGATGCTGTCTTGACAGTAAGTCCTCTTGCAGAAACAACACCCTAGTACCGCTTGGAAAAAGTAACAGCGAATGCTATATGATACCCATTACCGACGAAGTGATTGCTGAAGTAACCCGCCGTTTAGTGGCTGAGCTAAATCCCTCTGAAATTATCCTCTTTGGGTCTTATGCTTGGGGGACACCTAATAAGTACAGTGACCTAGATTTATGCGTCATTCTACCTAATGGTATTCCAGGGTTTGACCGCATTGAGTGGGGAGTTCGGGCGTTGAATGCCTTGGACGATTTGATGGTGGACGTAGATGTTGTAGTAAAAACCTGCTCTGATGTAGAAACATTCAAAACAGTCCCGGCTTCGCTCACCAGAAAAATAGTAGAAGAAGGAAAATTGCTTTATGGACAAGGCAAAACGTATACTGGTGCAATTTTGGCTCAAAAAAGCCCAGCGTGATTTGGCAGCTGCACAAAAACTAGCCACGGATTTGCCAGACGTATCTATCTATCATTGCCAGCAAGCAGCAGAAAAAGCTCTGAAGGGTTTTCTTATTCTGCACGACATTGACCCTGGAGACACTCATAACATTAACACCTTGGTAAAACTTGCTTCGGCATTTAAGCCTGAATTTATGACTGTATTAAAAGAAGCAGGATACTTAAGTCAGTACAACCAGACATATCGATATCCACAAGAAGCAACAGAAGATTTTAATCCTAGCGCTGGAGAACTTAAGAAAGCATTTCGACTGGCTTCTGAGGTCGTAAAAAATGTATTGGATTCAATGCCAGAAGAAATAGTCGGACAATCTCAACAATGAACGCAGCAACTGAAAGCCGATTATCGCTTCCGCACAAGCTGCTGTTAATAGATAATATGGTTTATCCCCCATTAGATGTGGTGGCAAGTGGGGTGGATAACCGCGACTCAAGCAGTTTTTAACTAATTCAGCTTTACGAACTTTCCTCCACAACCTGATTGTAGAAGGCTTCAAGACCGGTGACACAGGTTTTGTCGTTAAACAAACGGTCGTGGCGCTCTTTGATTTTTTCTGCAATTGTGAGTCGCCAAGCTGGGTCTAGTCCTAATTTGACAGCAATTTCGATGTATTCGGCTTCATTTTCAGCGATGGTGTCTGTCACTCCTAGCATTTTGAGGAAGCTGTAAGAGTGAAGACCGCGCATAAATTCCCCTGGACAGGTAACGACGGGGAGATTGCAAGCGATCGCCTCCAGTGTAGTATTACCACCAGACCAAGTGAAAGTGTCAAGGTAAACATCTGAAAGTAAGTTAATCATCAGATAGTCAAGCCGTTCTGGAATGGTGAGGAAGACGCAGTAATCCTCACTCTTCAGACCAACTGCTGTAAAAGCACGGTTCAGACGCTGCTGAAGTAAACCGCCGCGTAGAAATACGAATTGAGCTTGCGGAACGCGACGAGCTATTTCCGCCAAAATAAAATCATATTGTGGTAGGTATTTGAAAGGAGCTTGGCAACATAAATAGATGACTGCATCATCTCGTAGTTTGTAATCTGATCTGGTCTTAATTACTGGCGGAATATATGGCTTGGGGTATGAAACACCAATATTAGGCAAGCGAATGAGTTTCTCTGAGTAATGTTCTTGTGCATTTTCCGGTTCCATTAACTCGCTAGACAAAAAGTAATCAATTGTTGGCAAGCCAGTTGTTACCGGATGTCCCCAAGCAACGCATTGTACAGGAGCAAGCCGCAAACCAGCCATTTGCATTGTTTGCGGGTCCATGCCAATTTCAGGATAGATAAGGATGTGCAGTTGATCGGCAATTATCTGTTGGCAGGCTGCTTCCAAATTATGGGGTATATGGTAAAAAGTATCGCTGTCATCTTGAAATTGCTGTGTAATTGGGTCTGGTGAATTTCCTGTGTAGTAACAGTAGATTTCAAAGTTATGGCGATCGCTGTGACGCAGCCAGCCAGTTAACCAAAGTGTTCCACTGTAAGAGTGCAGGTAATGAGAAATGTAGCCAATACGAATTTTGTTATTAGGCTTAAGACTCGGCATTGATAAAGGAGCAATCCATTGGGGATAGTTAGCTGCCATAATTTCATGCACTAAGTTCCCGTACTGACGCTGCAACTCTACATCGTTTTGAGCCTGATATGAAAGATAAAAGTTTGTGAAGCGACCTATCCCTGCTAAAGCATTCTGTTTCTCTTCAGCAGTTTTAAGGGATGTTTCTTGGATTAAATCTTGTAATCCTTTAGTAAACCGCTCACGATAAAAACTGATTTCCTCTTGATTTTCGTAAATTGAGGGGACGATTAGTTGTTTGAGAAGCTTAAAAGTGTAGTCGTCGGGTAATGAATTTGAGGCAGCGATTGCACTGGAGATTGCTTCTTGAGTTCGTCCAATCAGCAGCAAATTAATGATTAACGAAAAATGCAAATTTCCGTCTCTAGGGTAAAGTTTAATTCCTTCTCGTAGAATATTAAAAGCTTCGTCTAGCAGGTTTAACTGTCGATAACACTCACTTAAGTGGGAATAAACCTCTGGCTCACCTGCTTGAACTTCTAGTAGCTTTTGATATTGTGCGATCGCCTCTTGCCATCTTCCCTCGTGAAAGAATTTGTTACTTAAGTAAAAAAAAACTGTCCAGTTTGTCTATCAGTGAAGTTTTCTACTTCAAAGGAGGGAATACTTTCTGCTTTTGCTTGTGCTACAGCTTGTTGATTTTCGTGTTCCAAAACAATTCTTGCTTTAATATGAGGTAGTAAAGCCTCCCACTGCATCTCACCAAACTGTCCAACCAGAGACACTTCTAGTCCCTCGCTGATATCTAAACCTTCTTGCATTAAAAGATTCATACTCACAGCAGATAACAACAGTTCGGCATACTGCTCGACACTGTTGCTCGTATCGATTAGTAGAGTAATGTATTGACTATCAGAATGAGTTGCGAGGCTTAAAACCACTCGTTCCAACTCTAAACCGAGTACTTCTTCTGGCTGCGACCAATCGGGGAAGATAATTAAATTAATCTCCTTCAGCTTCAAAGGTTGGAGAGTAGCCTCAATCAATGCCGAACTGACAGTTTTCGCCATTTTTGACCAAGAAAACTGTTTTGCCTGTTCCAAACCAGCACTAATCAATGATTTACGAACACCAGGCTTTTGTACCTCACACAGTGCATTTACCAGTTCTTCCACATCAGCGTCATTCACGTATATGGCAGCCTTGCCTGCCACTTCTGGAATTGAAGCATTAGGACAAGTGATGACTGGACAACCACAAGCCATTGCCTCCAACACAGGCAAACCAAAACCTTCGTATTTGGAAGGATAAACCAGTGCCACAGCACCGGAATAAGCTGTTGCCAACTCCTCATCACTAAGTTGCAGCATATGGACAGTATGACCTGATGATATATAGGCTTTCCACTCAGGTGCTAATACGCCTCCACTTCCCGTACAGACAATATCAAATCCATAGCTACTGGTAAGCTGAGAAAAAGCCTGGAAGAACAAAATACTATTCTTATAACCACTGGTAGCACCTACCAGCATGAAATAGGGTTTTGAAACACCGTACTTTGTCTTAAAAGCATTAACCTCTTCAGGTTTTGCAGGTGAAAAAGTACTTGTAAATCCACAGTGAGCTACGGAGACAGACTCTATCGAGAAATCTGGGAAAAATTTTAGCAAGTCATGTCTTGTATGTTCTGAAATTGCAATGCAGGCAGATGCATGTTGGATAGCATGATGCTTTTCTCGCCACATGGGATTATTCAAGTCCCATCCCATAACTTCTGGAATCATGTCATAAGCCATGAATACAGAAGGTGTTGTAGTCGGTGTTGTGTAGTAAGTTGATATAAATATCTGAGCGCCTTCTTCATCACACACTTCCTGTAGCATTTGCCGCTCAGCAACAGTGTTGCCGTAGTCATAAGGTGGTACAGTGCGATACCTAATCCCTGGAATTTTGGGAGCTGTGCCAGATCTGTCAAGCACAATAATGTGCTGATCAAAACCATTATTTACCCATTCTTCTAGCAAAGATTTCCAAACGCGAGCAATACCAGTTTGATAAAGCTGGAAAAACACTCCATCAACAAGAATCGTTGGTGATAATTTTTCAGAGTAGGAAACAATATTATTTTTCGTAGGTAAATCAGCTATTTTTCTGAGAAACCCATTCGTACACCAAGTTAGGTTATATCCGAAAAAGTCGCAGAAATTACCATCAATTTCATATTCGTCAAGGTGCGTTGCAAGAAATTCTTTCAATGCCTTGTGTGGTCCGCTATTATATCCAGTATCTTGCGTTAAATCGGAAATAATTCCATCTTCAATAACAATATATTCTCCAGGTCTAATATACGGATGGAAAAATTCTAATACATGATGACTAGTTTCATAGACATGGTCAGCATCTTCTATCACCAACAAAGGACGCGGTAATGAGTTGAGGAAATCTGGTGATAAGATTTCGTGCAATGCTCGACCATTGCCTTCCATATAAGTTACACGAGAATGTTCGACTGAAGTGACTTTGACTATATCAATGGAATAGATTTGACCATCAATGCCAAAATTGTTTAGCATATCCCCAAGCCATAAGGCACTACCGCCATCCTTAGAACCAATTTCAATAATTGTGCGTGGTTTCAAATTCCAAAGTAATAGTGGGTACAGCGCAAAATCGAAGGGGTTTTTAATCATCGGCACCCCTTGATAGGAATAGTTATGGGAGGCGTGTTGAATTGACAGCATCGTTTCCTGTGGAAGAGTTGTATACCACGGTCGTTGATGCGTCGAGATTTTATTTGTGATCGGCTTAGACAGTACACTCGCTAATACTTTGTACTGTTCTTGCGCTTGGCGATGTGTTGGGTTGACAGCTAGTTCTGCTTTTACTGCTTCAAATCCTTCTTCATTCCTGCCAACATTACATAAGCAGATACACCTTATATAGTGCATTCCTGGTACATAGATACCTAGGGAGGCTGCTTTTTCAGCCATTCGCATTGCCTCAACAGGTTTGCGAACTTGGAGTAGGGCGATCGCTTGTTGCATCATTTCTTGCACTTGTTGGTCACTCGTCGCCTGATGTGATACACCGCTAACCGCATAATCTCGCAAATGCTCTGGTAAGTGCCAATAAACTTTTGGATCGGGTTGATGTTGCACTGGCTCAATATTTCCCTGCCACGCAACCCCCATAATTTGCATGGTCTGGTAGACCATTGTGTTCCACCCCTTTTGCTTTAAGTAGTCCAAGCCTTGGGCTACATCAGGGGCATTCAAGTCATGAAATATGATTAAAGCATCGGCTTCTGCTAATTGTTCACAGCTGATCGCATCATTGAGTGGTCCTGGTGCATCATGATTGCCATCAATGAAAATCAACGACCATTTGCGTTGTAGTTGAACCGCTAACTCTTCTACCTTTTGTGGGCTATAACCAGCTACCAGATTGACTGATTCAAGGACACCAGCGGTTTTAAGCGAATTACTCACACTTTCATAGAAATCAGGTTTAGCTAATAGGGGGTCAATTACATCTAACTCCACTCCTGCTAAAGCAAGATGACAGGCAGACCAACCTAACCAACAGCCAATTTCCAAAGCTTTCTTGCCCTTAAACTTGAGGGCTGTATTATAAAGAATATGAGCTTCATCTCGATTGAGAAATCCAACACCTGGTTGTCGGTGGTCTACATACCAGTTATGGGGAATCTCCCGACGCAGGTAAGGCCAACCAGAAGTCTTTGTATCTCCCACAATCATATGGGGAAAATATTGGTCAGGCAGGATAATTTCAAATTCAGGTGAAACATAATCTCCAACAGGCAACGATATCTGTTCAATAACTTGCACCATTTCTTTAATCATCCTTTCTTCTCTAAAAATTTCTTCTGCTCTTTGCTTGCAAGCCTGACCAATAGACTGACGCAACTGGGTATCCATAACCCACTCTTGAATTACTGCTACCAATTGTCTTACTGTGGCTTGCGGATCAATTTTGGGATCCATAAGCAATTTGCCAGTCTCACCCAATTCTTCTGGAATTCCACTGACTGCGGAAGCAATCACTGGCAATCCCTTTGCCATTGCCTCCATAACACACAACGGCATTCCTTCTAACAAGGAAGGAAAGACAAAAATATCAGCAGCATTCAGCCAATCTGAAACGTCAGACCGCTCCCCCAAAAATATAACCTTGTCTGTTATTCCCAGTTGCTCAACTGCTTCTTGAAGTTGGATTTCGAGTTGCGGCTCAAAAATTCCAGCACCAGCCCACACAAAATAAAGTTGGGACCACACCGGGCTGTACATCAGCTGCTTAATTGCCTCCAGTTGGTACTGGTAGCCTTTTCGCGTTTCTATGCGAGCGGCTGTGAAGCAAACCACAGCATCTAAGGGGATGTTAAAATTTTGGCGCAGACTTTCGCGAAGCGATAAATCATAAGGACTGAAATATTCTGAAGGTCTTCCGTTATAAATTACCTGTCCCTTATTATTCGGAAGTCCGAATATTTGGTGTAACAACTCCAAATTGTCATAGGAAACAGCAATTATTGAATTTGCTTTAGTGTATTGATGAGATAGCTCATCCAAGTATGCTGCAAAGTGTTCTGCTAAATGTGGCTCAACAAGATGCTCGACCACAATGTAGGGTATTCCAACTTGGATCGCGATTTGCTTGAGCGCCAAATTGGAGAAGGGATTAGTGTTACTGCAAATAAGCAGTTGCGGTTTATTGCCAGGTTCTGTTATACTATGCAGCAAATTTTGCTGAGTGTCCTGCTCTCTCCATAGATGCTGGATACCTAACTGTTTTTGCTGGTTAATTGGTTTATCATTAAATGCTTGGGGTTGTAGACAGGTTACTCGATAGCCTAATATTGCTAATGCACATACAAGGGAGTGATTGTATTGTGCAACTCCACCAACGCCAGGATCTTCTGTAGACAATAAAATATGTTTACTCATATTTATTAATTTGCTGTAATAGATGCTTCTAACCAAGATTTTGATGTTTGTTATGGTAGTGAAGCCTTAACGATCGC
Organism: uncultured Stigonema sp.; assembly: GCA_964658145.1. Lineage (GTDB taxonomy): Bacteria > Cyanobacteriota > Cyanobacteriia > Cyanobacteriales > Nostocaceae > Stigonema. The sequence continues at coordinate 534 of CAZZYE010000337.1, read as the reverse complement.
CTTTCCCCACTTGTTTCTTCACCTGCTCTAATACCTGTTTGTAATCTTGCCGTTCAGGCTGCAGCTTCACCAGCTTCTCCAAAGGTGGAATAGCACCCTGAGCATCCTTCAACTGTATCCGCGCCATTGCCAACCCCTCCAGCGCCACTTGGTTTTGTGGTTCCCGTTGTAAAACTAACTCAAAACCCCGCGCCTTTTGCTGTAATCCTGACTCAGCAGACGCAGTTACTGGCTTGGGATGACTAGCCTGTTGCAGTGCAGGAATTACTGTAAATAGTCCAGAACCAAAAAACGAGACCATCGACACTATGGTCACAATCCTTTGTCGCCGCTCAATCTTCTTGCGCCGAGCAATTACGTAATCTTCCCCAGAAATAGTCATGTTTCGCTGGTTGCTGTGGTAAATACTTAGGTATCAGCAATCCTCCTGTCATGAGGATACCCACTTCACTCACAGAAACTATCATCTTGGCTAAAAATTTTTTGCACAAACTTAAAAAGCTGGCTCTGAATGTAAAGCTTCGGCTTACGGGA